>WLTJ01000160.1 GCA_009705435.1 Actinomycetota bacterium
CGTCCCACTCATCAACTTGCGCGGTCGCAGGACGGAGGTAATAAAAGATGTCTTGAAAATCGATGTCTGGCATGTTCTTAGAAAACCATGGCGACATTGGCTTCTTCTCGAACAAGCGCAGGCTCCGCTCACGAAAATCAGTCATCCACTTGGGCTCGCCCTTCCACCATGAGATCTGATCGACGACTGGCTTACTCAAACCTTTTTCGGGTTTGAACGCGTATTCCACGTCATCGCTCCAACCGAGGGAGTATTTGCTGAGGTCGAGATCAAATGAGGTCATCTTGCGGGCTCCAAACGCTGGGAGGGCCTGTCAAACAACAAACCCAACTAACTGAATTAACACTACGGCCATAGTAACAATTAATGCAAGGTTTGGACTGTCGGGCGGATAAAAGAATGACCCCAAAAGTCACACCTTTTAGAGGCTGAGTGACAACTCGCCAACGCTTTGAGCAGGCATTTCAATAAAAATACATTCACCTGGGCAGGCCTCAGCGGCGTGCACGACCGCCTGGTAACTCTTCAAAGGGACCCAGGCAAGGCTTCCTGACCCCCCTGGATCATTGAGCGGCGAGCCCAATTCAGCGACATAGGCGATCCCATCTTCAAGTTGCACAAAGACGTCGGGACAATGGTCAAGGCAGAGTCCGTCACCAGTACACAAATCTTGGTCGATCCATACCCTCATTGAGTGTCAGGATAACGGCGACACGCTCGAAGGGTCTGACCGGGCGTACCCTCACACCGTGCCTTCTGACTCCCGTGGCCCCGTCGCCAAACAAGTACCCCACATCCTCCCCCGCCTCACCGGACCGACAAACGATCCGTATTACTGGATGAGTAACCGCGATGACCCGGAGACGATTGCATACCTCACGCAAGAGAACGAACACTGCGAAGCGTGGTTCGCCCCACACACAGAATTAGTTGACGTTCTTTTCAACGAAATCAAATCACGAGTTCAAGAAACTGATGCCAGCGTGCCGACTCTCAAAGATGGTTGGTGGTACACCACGCGCACCGAAGAAGGTTCACAGTATGCCATTCATTGTCGGGGTCTCTCACGTGATACCGCAACTGCAAACATCATTCTCGATGAGAATGCTCTAGCCCACGGACATGAATACTTTTCATTAGGTTCCTTTGACATCAGCCCTGACGCACATCTGCTGGCTTGGGCTGCCGATACCGACGGTAGTGAGCACTTCACCATGCGTATTCGTGATCTACGCACTGGCATTGATCTTGATGATGAGATCACCGATACATCGTGGGCCGGCACTGCGTGGAGTACCGACTCGGCCTATCTCTTCTATGTCACCTACGACGAACAAGAACGTCCAAGTAGCGTTTGGCGCCACAAAGTAGGCACATCCGCATCAGACGACGTGCGGATCTTTGAAGAAACAGATGAGCGTTTCTATGTCGGAGTTGATCTGACGCGTAGTGGTGCATGGATCGTGATTGACGCTGACAGCAAAACCTCGAGCGAATGCCGTTTGATATCTGCAAGTGATTGTCTTCATGAACCAGTGGTTGTTCGCCCGCGCAGCGAAAATCTCGAATACCACCTTGAACATTGGGGTGATTGCTTTGTTGTATTGACCAATGACAAAGCCGTTGACTTTCGCATCATGCAAGCCCCAGAAAATGATCCTGGTACCTGGACAGAACTGATCGCCCATGTTGTGGGCAACCGCATCACTCGCGTTGAGTGCTTCGCCACTCACCTAGTGATTCATGAATGGGTCAATGCTCAGCCACAACTAAAGATTGTGTTGCGCGACTATTCATCAATGCCCATTGATCTAGGACAGATGCCGCACGACGTGGACCTTGATAGCAATCCAGAGTGGAACACACAGTGGCTACGTTTTTCAACTGAAAGCATGGTCAGTCCGGCAACGGTCTGGGAGCAAAACATTGCTACCGGTGAACGCAATATGCTGAAGCGTTCGCCCACACCCAATATCGATCTCGGTGATTACGAGACCCAGCGCTATTGGGCCACGTCGCTTGACGGAACGAAAGTTCCTTACGACATCGTGCGTCTTAAAAATGCTCAACCGAACGGCACTGCGCCTGCCATGGTCTATGCCTACGGAAGTTACGAGATCTCCATACCACCATGGTTTAGTGTCGCTCGATTGTCGCTCGTAGATCGCGGCTGGACATGGGTCCTGGCCCATCCTCGCGGTGGTGGTGAGATGGGTCGGAACTGGTATCTCAATGGTCGCCTTGAGAACAAACGCAATACATTCGATGATGTCAACGCAATCGCTGACGCTGTCATCGATGCCGGTTGGGCTGCAGCAGGACATATCGGTGTGCGCGGTGGTAGCGCTGGCGGTTTGATGGTCGGAGCATGTATCAACTTTCGCCCAGAGCTTTGGAATGCAGTTGTCGCCGAAGTTCCTTTCGTGGATGTGGTGACGACAATGAGTGATCCATCCATACCTTTGACCGTCACCGAATGGGAAGAGTGGGGAGATCCACGGATTGAGCCTTATGCGACATGCATGTTGCAGTATTCGCCATACGACAATGTGACTGCCCGCTCCTATCCAGCCATCTTCGCCACTGGTGGACTCAATGATCCGCGCGTTGCGTACCATGAGCCAGCCAAGTGGGTAGCCAAGATCCGTTCGTTGCGAACGAATGATGCCCCTCTGCTACTTCGCACCGAAATGGGAGCTGGACATGGTGGCCCGAGTGGACGTTACGAACGCTGGCGAGAAGAAGCGCGGGTTAGCGCTTTTCTGTTATCAACTCTCACCTAAAAAAATGCGCTAGAGGACAACTGTCAATAGCGCCAAGGCCATCAAAATAACATTTCGTACAACATGTTCAGGACCCAGGGGACGCGAACTCCACGCACCGAAACACGCACACACAGGACGATGGCCAAGTCGCAGTTGACGCACAATCAAAAAAGTAAAAACTGCAAGAAGCAGGAGTGCAATTATCCCCGTGATTACTGGAGCGATGTGCGCCACCAAGAACGCACCTAACAAGATCTCAAACCACGGGACGACCGGCACAAGTACAGCAGGCGTACCCAAGGCGACGGCGTCTATTGGCCAACGTTGACCGCTGGCAATCTTTGAAGCACCAGCCACACAGAACACGGCCCCGACGATGACTGAAGAAATGGTGCCGATCATCAAAGGCTATTCAACTGTAGGCATTTTGACCGAAGCAACTTTGCCTCGAAAGAAGACCATCGCTGCAGCAACATCGTCATTTTGGGCAAGGTCCTGAACACGACCGACGACAAAGAAATGATCTCCAACTTCGTAGACAACTTCAATCGTGCAATCAATCGAGCCAATCACGCCAGCAAGAATCGGTGAGCCATTTGCTGATGGCTTCCATTCCACACCAGAAAATTTACTGGTCTCACCATCAGCAGGTTCTTTGGCGAATTTCCAACACAGTTCATCTTGACCATCAGCCAAAATATTGACGCAGAATTTTCCGGACTCAGAGATTGCGGGCCAACTACGCGACTGCATTCCTGGAAAGAAGCCGACCAATGGTGGATCCAACGAAACAGAAGAAAATGAACCGATTGTCATGCCATGAGGCGCGCCCGATGAGTCAAGCCCAGTGACTACCGTGACCCCAGTCGGAAAATGTCCCAGTACATCTCGATAGCGGCGCGGGTCGATCTGCGAATCGGTCATGTCATGTACCTTAGATGTTCCGACCTCAGGTAGCGCACTCTGATTCGGCGACGTCGGCAACGAATGGTCCCGTTTCGTCGTAATCAGTGAAGTAAGCCTCGTTCTCCTCGGGAGTTGGAATGACATCGAGGTCACGGAGTCCGTCAGCGATCTTGCTCGCTCCGCCAACACGGTTCATCCATGTCGCAAAGAGTTCTCCAGCGTTACGCTCCTCAGCGAAGCGACGTACGACTCGCGCCACTCCCTCTGGGGCCGTCTTCGCGGGAAGCCGAAGAGCCTTCTCACCAAAGTGAATTTGCTCATCACCAACGTGACCACCAAGCAGCAACTGATACCCCGGCAAGGAGCGACCATGAGCACGACGTTCAGCTCCAAATAAGCCGATGTCTGAAGCATGGTGTTGCCCACAACTGTTCGTGCATCCCGAAATGTTGATACGCACTCCGCCTACTTCAGCCAAACCCTCTTCTTCAAGGCGCTCACCAATGGCCTTGGCTAAACCGCGCGACTGGGTGACGGCGATATTGCATGTATCGGCGCCTGGGCAAGCGACCACGTCACGCGCCAACTCAGCACCAGGACGCGCCATGCCGATTTCGTCAAGCCGATCGAATAATTCGCGCAACTGGGATTCTTGGAGATTGCGGAAAACTACATTCTGACGATTTGATAAACGGACATCGGCTCCAAGTGCTCGTTGGATATTTGCAAGTGAGGCAAATTGCGCAGCGGTGATATCACCAAGAGCAGCATAAGCAACCGCAGAGACCGTGCCCTTGCCTGCACCACGGATCACACTGGCCTGTTCCCAACGAGCAAAGGGATCAGACGAACGAAGAGTCACACTGACGCCTTGACCAACCTCGGACACCGCGCCTGAAGTGGCCATTCCAGCGGGCGTATCGCCAGCGGCGATCACTTCTGGTGGAATGCCGCCAGGCCATGTGGACGAAGCGGGCAATGTATGACGGA
>WLTJ01000161.1 GCA_009705435.1 Actinomycetota bacterium
AAATGCGAGGGCCAATCAAATCCCGCTGTAAATCCGTAGCGTTTTTGCTGAATCAAGAGGTACAGCATCGCCAGCGCAACTAAGGAGAATCCAATAGAGCGAATCGCATGTGGATGGCGGTGCAGGACTGCCCACAACACAGCAATCGCCATGCCCCAGATCGGCGAAATGACAAGCGCTCCAAGAAGCCCCGTAGCAAGAATTTTACTGATCAGTACAACAGTTGCTCTGTGTTGTTGCACGGTCTTGTGAACGGATTCTGTGACTGGACTCGTAGACAGAAATGTGCGGCGACGTAAACGGGGTCGTAACAAGATGGTGAGAGCGCACAATATCGCGATCATAGTCACGGCGATCCCGAACCACATCCTACGTTGAGGTGTCCAAGAGGCAGTGAACTTTATATCTGTTGCCGAACTGGCAGGAACAAACCACACTGCATGTCCACCGCCACTGGCGACCGATGCTGGTAATTGGCGACCGTCTAGTGATGCCGACCAGCCAGCGTTCCAACCCTCCGGCATTTCTATCCAGCAGTCTGATGAACATTCGGGAATGATTGCCGAGCGTGTGCTCCGCGTCTGTGTGATGGGCACGATGGTGGACGGCTGAGCGGGAGCACTCAACGTTGAACGAAGGATCACATTGTCAATCTTGATATCACTCAGGGTTGATGTTCGTAGTTGGTGTTCACCACTCAGCAGTGTCACTTGCGAACACGAAGTGAGAAGAACGTGACCTTCCCCAGAATCCTGCGCACTCACAGGAATTGAGATGCCGTCAATGATCACGAGGTCGTCGACGCATGCATCAACTGCAAGATCAGAAGTCATCGATGTCGTTGAAGCGCTCAAGTTGAAAGATGCATCATGTGCCAGTAAAAACTGACGATTAATTGACGTTTCCGGATCTTGACGGCGCGGATCATAGGGATCAGAGCGCAGTCGGGTAAAGACATACGACACAGCAGTATTCGCACTTGCTCGCGAACTGGCATCACTCGGCACTGTGATGATCTCTGCGCCGCGCAACGCCTCAGGAAGTACCTCAACCCAACCGACGGGATTGAGTTTGTCAGCGTTGGAGACAGCATCAATACGGAGACGCACCACGTGACCCGGTTGCTCGAGAGTAATTGTTTGGGTACCCATGTCAGATTTGATCTGCTGGGGTTTCCATGGAGATCCATCAATACTGATTGACACATGTGTGATGGCACGCTCTTGATCGGTATGCGATCTTGATATCAGCGAGAGTTTGTCCAGATTGGCTTGTTCGCTGGCGATGGTGAGTATTTGACCAAGGGGATTGACACCCCAACCCACGGACCACGACGTTGCTGGATTCCCATCGTTGGCATTGCTTGGTCGATACTCCGGCAGATACGACAAGAGCGCACCGTACGCAGTGGCGCTGAGGCGAATCGCAGTACTCTTGACAGTTGACTGAGTCTCAAGACGATTCGTTGCCAGCGGAAAGACTGGTAAGCGATTATCAAAGACATCAAGACCGTCGATCACTGTGTATTCATCTTCGGTCGCTCCCCACACATCTTGCGAACTTCGCCAATGGTGAGCGCGTCGGCGATTGCCATCGGTGACAAATAATTCTGGAGTTGTGGAGAGTGCTTGGTTGAGAGACTTTTGGTCAAGAGCAGCAGAGGCAAGGATTGTGGATTGACCGTCAATGAGGCCAGCGCTCGCAAGATCAACAACACCTGAGCCATCGCCCGAGACGAGGAGTGGAGCGTTACTGATATGCAGTCCGAACTTTGAATCAGCAACTGAGTACACAGAGATTTCGGGGAGAGGAGTGGCAGGAAAGTCTTGTAAGTCAGGGGCATCGATTCCTGGAGCGAGGTTGACTGTCGCTTCCCCAAAATCACCCAGATGTGTCAGACCAGAAGCGGATGCGATTAACGACGATGATCGTTCCGGACGATTGAGCCCGAAGCGCTCATACTGGTAGGAGTTCACCACCATCACAGTGTCAGCCCCAAGCAAACGAGCAATCGGAGCGATGCTGTCTGGGTCGGCTGTGCCATTTTGAAACGAATCATCAAGGGCGTACAAAAGGTCCATAAAGGGAGCGCTTCCAAGAGGTAACCAATCGCGTGTGATGAGTGGTTTTTTAGTGATGCCTGGAAGAATCGGGTCCACTGGGTATCCCCACCGATAGGCCGCTGACTCAATGCCTGGGAGGATGAGTACCGACCCTGTGTCACCGAGTTCGTAGCGCTCATTCAGTAAATCGGCTACCTCCCCCCAAGCTGCAGGAATATTTTCTGGTCGCGAGATCGCTGGATCTATGAGTCGCCCACTAAATAACGCTGGCATATTGACACACAGCATCAGGGTTGTTGCTGCGATAAGAAAAAACGGGACACGCTGAGACCGTTGCGAAAATCTCACGATGAGATGCTGGATGCTGATGCCAAGACCGATGGCCACGGCTAATGCCACAAGTGGAACAGCGCGCGATGAAGATCGCAAGGCCAAACTGAGAGCAGTCTTGGGGTGGTCAGCAAAGTATGACCAAAGTGGAGCGGGGGAGTTGCTGGGGTAGGCCCCAACGGAAGCCACGACGCCTACAAGAAGCATCAAACTGAGGGGGCGTCGCAAACGTTGATGGGCGATGACACCGAAAAGACCGAGGAACAACACCAGAAGTCCACAGCCGATGACAAACAGATTGGTTTGATACGGCGTTGATGCCGATGTCAAAGCAGTGACGGCATTGCGGTCATAGAAAATCCAATAACCCAATCCGCGTAATACTTCGGGAGCGCTCGACGTGGCAGAGGTGGACGTGAGGGCCTCGCTATACGACAGGACTGAGGCTCCGTATTTCCCTTGGGTCGACAGCCCGGCAATCCACCACGCAGACATCAAGGCTGTGATCGCACCCAAAAGTCCAACGATGGAGAGAATCTGTTTGGTTGTGATGTCTCTCTTTACATATGAATCAATCAGCCACACCAGCGGTGCTGGTGCGATCATCAACAAAGCCGTGGCGTTGAGCCCACCAGATGATGCGATGAGTAATCCGAAAATCGCAAAATATTGCCAGCGGCGCTGTTTGATCATCAGCAGAGTGAGACCAATGATCCACGGCAACAGACTCCATGGAAGTAGCAAGGCAGATGTTCGTGAAATGTAGGGCAGAACAAAAGGAGAAAGTTGATAACAGAGAGCAGCGATGAACTGTGCCGACTTTGTCAGTCCTAGAAGTTTGGCTAGCCATCTAGTTCCTAATCCAGCAATGATGAGCAATGACCCGAGCCACAGACGATGGGCTATCCAGTCGGGTACGCAAAGCCAATTGAAAAAAGAAAACCAAGGACCAGTGGGCCACAGATAACCAACATTTTGATGGGGGACCCACCCGCCAAGTTGGCGAGAATCCCATGTCCATGCTGCGTCACTCAGTAGTCGACCTGGATTGAGATAGAGGTACAACTTTGTGTCTGCCGGCAGTTTCCCAGGGGCGCTCAGAAGAAGGGGAATAAAAACGAGAACTGTGAGGGTGACGAAGTCGTAGCGCTGGCGTAGCCACTTGATCACGGAATCGCTCCATAGACACCGTAGAGAGCCGTCAGCGCTGTTAAGCCGGCGAGACACATACCAACGACATAGGGCCACCACTCGCGCCGTTTGGAATGACTGAGCCAGATTGCGAGGGAGATGAATAACGGAAAAGCAGTAAATAAAAATCTCGGACGCGCCGTGACCGTCGCCGGTAACAGCATCAGGATCAAAATGACTGCCGAATAAGCCATGGCTGGCAGTGGGAGGCGATGACGTTTCCACATAATCCAAACAAATAAAAGCATGCAACCGAACGATGCCGCGGTGATTAAATCTGTGGGGGAAGATAATGGTTGTGTGAAGGCTTCAAGAGTGCGTCGAATAGCCGTGAATCCAAAACTTGCACCTTCTTTCCATGCCTCACCTTGGACGCGGAACCAGACTCCTGATTCATGCGCATGATGGTTGATCCACAGTTGGTAGCCAAGAAAACCGAGTGGTGCAAGCAATGGTGCAATAAATGGTCGCCACGATTTCTTTGCCCGCCTCGCCATCTCTGCAGCTACGAGACAGGCGGCGATGAGGGCGACGCCGTTCGGTCGTGTGGCCGTCGCCAGCATGGCTGTGATCCCTGCCCACAACCATCGTTCTCGGTCGAGAAGTAAAAGGCATGCGGCCGCCAAAGTCAGCAGTAGTGCTTCGCTATATGCGAAGGACAGAACGAAACTTCCAGGGAAAATCGCGCACAAGATCATGGCCCGCTGAGCCACGAGATCACCGAACCAAGAACGCGCTAAAAGGCCAACCAAAACGATGAACGCCGCTCCGAGCACAAGATTGAGGACGAGTGCCGCAAAAGTGTCGCCTCCTGGCAAAATCCAATCCACATAGCGAACAAGGTGTGGATAAGTCGGGAAGAAGGCCACTCGGGCTTGTGGGTCGTCATAGGTGATATTCGGTGGGACAAAACTCGGATAGCCGTAGCGCACGATGCGCATGTACCAAGCCCCATCCCAGGAAGTCAGGACATCAAGAATCATTGAGCCTGCAGAGCGAGGCAGTGCACCCGTACGCGTTTGCGGATCGACTTTGCCAACAAATCCCCAGACCAGTCGCTCTCTG
>WLTJ01000162.1 GCA_009705435.1 Actinomycetota bacterium
CAGCCATCGGCATCACGAACAAGAACACCATCGTCGTAGCGTGCATCGTGAACATTTGGTTGTACTGATCAGCGTTGAGAACTTTTCCGTCGGGAGCAATCAGTTGCAAACGAATTAAAAGGGCTTCGACTCCACCAATTAAGAAGAAAACGAAGGCTGCAACACCGTACATGATGCCGAGTTTCTTGTGATCAACAGTCACTACCCAGTCGCGCCAACTTGATGACGCGGCAGGACGCTTAAAAACACCGAGTGCTTCACTTGGCTTAACGCCCACGGGCACAGCACCCGCAACAGCAACCTCGGTGGAGGGACGTTCGATGATTGTCATCTGATTGTTCTCCGTTATTTCCGCTCAAGTAAATAAGCCACGATTAAGTTAATTTGATCTTCTGTTAATCCGAGGGCAGGCATGCCGCGATATTTACCGCCGGTCGCAGCCAAGTTTTCAGGATTTGCATACATTGGCTTCTTCAACGGAGCGTTACGCAACCATTCGCGTAGATCTTTCTGATTCAAACAATCAGTCGTCACACCATTCAGGTACTTCGCACCGAAAGTGGCAGAGTCAGATTTCCAGACATCTTCACGACACTCTGGAGTCAAGAGATCCCATGATGCACCAGCAAATGTATTGCGGGTCATCAAATTGGTCAGGTTCGGCGCCGCACCGGAGACCAGGTACTGATCTGGTGCAGAAATAATTGGAGTTCCGTCGGCGTTCAACAAACCATTGACCTGGTGGCAACGACTGCATTGTTGAATGAACACTCCTTCACCCTCGGCGGCCAAAGTTCCGGCTTCCGGCGAGGTATATGCCTCAAGTTGGTTCGCTATCCAAGAGTCGTAATCGGCACGTGAAAGCACCACTGCTTCCATGCGCATGTACGCATGAGACAGACCACAAAACTCGGTGCACTGACCCGCATAAATGCCAGGCTTTGCGCCTTCGAGACGCAGCAAGTGCACGCGCCCGGGAACACTGTCTTTTTTACCGTTGAGTTTGGGGATCCAATAGGAATGGATGACGTCACGACTTGTTACCCGTAATAGCACTTTGGTGTTTTCGGGGATGACGAGTTGCCCTGAAGTCACGATCGGAGCGGTAATGCCGTACTGCTCGGCGTTCGAACCAACCGCCGGATAGTCATATTCCCACCACCACTGTTGACCGGTGACGTTAATGGTCATTTCAGTGTCGCTGGTCTTGGCCAACTTGAAAATCGTTCCTGCTGTGGGGATTGCCACACCAAGGAGAATGAGCGCCGGAATGACAGTCAAAACAATCTCAACAACTGGCTTTCCATGAGTCTGCTCAGGGATTGCCTGGCCACGATCACGGTAACGCCAGATCGCCCAACCGACGGCTAGAAAAACAATGACGCCGACGACTCCGGCAACATAAAACACTGGTCGTTGCAAGTTATCGATTCGCTCAGCGTTGGGGCCCGCAGGCTGCCAAGTGTCTTGAGGTGCATCTCGGGCGCAACTAGCTAAAAATGTCAGAGCCGAAACGGCGAGTGAAGCCTTAACGGCGGCACGCCCACGGCGCAGATTTTTCATCGGCTCAGCGACTCGGTCTTTCATAGTTCTAACGGTACTCATGATCTCAGTTCAGTTCTCTATGTGGGGCTAGGTGACTCACGGCACCGACACCTCAATGGACGAATCCTCGATACCAGAAACAACGATGTTGTAGGGGCTTTGCGGACTCGCAGATGAAGGTTTAGGAATGCGAACAGTAATGGCTTGCTCGCCACCCTCGGCGATCAACGCGGTACATGCCTGTAATTTTGAATCTCGCATGACCCCGCCGCCAAGATCTTCGACGACAGTTCCGTAGTTCAGAATCATGCGATGTTCGCCGACCGATTCGTTACGGAACAAGATTGTCAAATCGGAGGAACGTTGCAGACTGATTGACGTCAGTGGATCAGGAAATCCGTCCATCTCGGCATACAACTCGCCATCTTTGAGAATGACCGTGGCAGCAACGCTGCTCTTGGCCGATACTGCGCGACTCGCACTCTCGTCATACTCTTCGGCTTCTTCACCGCAGGGATGGACTGCATAGTGGTCGTATTCCGATGCGTCAACGAGTTCTTGACGCTCACCGCTAAATGCTGATGCCAAACCAACGCCTATCAAAGCTACGAGAGCGACAGCACATGCCCCACCAACTAAACGCTTACTGACACCGCGCCGGACCGAGACGAGCGATCCACCCACTAGGACCGCAGTGCCCACGACAGCGAAGATGATAGGACCAGATTCACTCGCCACGGACAACATAATCCGCGAGAACGACAGCACAATCACCGTCATTAACAGTGCGCCACCGACAGGGATCTCCAACGGATGCACGACCCAGCCGCGTACCTTTTCGTTGTAAGCAGCATTAGCTGAAGCACGATCACTCCAGTTCGTAATCATCCACTCACCAAACATGGCGATTGACAGAGCAACGCCAATCTTAAAAATGCCCGGTGAACTGATCAGACCAACAACCACCATGCCAAGAGATAGCGCTGAGGCAAGTGGCCACCAACTGTTACCCGAAGCACTCTGAGCGGCGGGAGCAGATGCGTGAGCCGCAGTATCGGTGGAGAGCACATGTCCATCGCGGACATACGAGGCAATACCACCGAGAAACAGCAGCGAAATTGCCAAGAAGATTAATGCGACTGAACCGAGCGAACTGCCGTCGTGAGCGATGACCCACACCAGGGCGCCAACAAAAGACAATGTCCCAAGTCCGTAGAAAAGTTTTGAGCTAGTTGTAATCATGATTTAGTAACCATCACTTCTGCACATAAATGATAAACCACACTGGGCAAAACGCCGCCGTTAGGAAGTACCAATAGAGAGCATGGGCCGACAAGAGTTCGACGTCCTTACTGCGACCACCCAAATATCGAAAAGCAGCAACAGCGGTGTACACCAAGCCCGATAACAGCAAAGCCGTCATGGCGCCAGTGGCCGCGTAGAACATTGAGTGGAATGCGCCATCACGAGCAGCGACTCCCATCTGTGTCCAAATGAAAATCTGCGCATTGAGAATTGCCAATGTCATCAGTGCCGAAACACTGAGGGCCAATCCGGTGTGCGGGCGATCATTGCGCTTCGCCGAATAGACAGCCCATTGAGCCATCACACACACCACGAAGAAACCGATCAACATCAAGTTGGTCGCTATCTCGGGAACGATGACCTTTTCTGGCATCCAATCCTTGATCAGTCCTCGCTTCATGGACTCACGAACCGGAGCATCAGCACGGAACTTCAGCCAAGTGGCCATCATTCCGCCGATCAACATCATTCCAGCAGCGCCAGCGACGGCAGTTCCAACAAAAACTTGACGGCGCGGTGCTGGTTGAGGAGCAGCGGGTAAAGCAAGCATCAGGCACCCTTTCCAGTTGAGGTGGAGGACTTCATATCGGCAAAGGGACTGGACGATCCAACAACGGCAAGAGCGGCGAAGTTCTCAACAGGTGGTGGCGAGGTCGTGGCCCATTCAAGAGTGCTGCCATCCCACGGATCATCACCGGCAGTTGTTCCACTGGTGAAACTTTTCAAAGCCAAAGCGATGAAAGCCACGGTGACTAAAAGCATCAAAGCAAATCCACCACATGTTGCGATATTCCAAAGATCTTGCGGTCCGCTGTAGGCAAAACCGTTCACTAGTCCGCTGGGTTGATCAGCGAAGCCAGCAACCATGTACGGCAACGAGCCCAGAAGAGTAGCAACAAAACCCAATAAAGCTAAGGGGATCGCCGCTTTGTCGGGGATGTTCCGTCCCCATAATTTAGGACCCCAATAACAGATGCCACCGAAGGCAATCATCACTGTGCCGAATGTGACTGCGATATACGTGCCAGCTTCGAAGATCGTTCCCGACAATCCAGCATCTTCAATGCCGCTCAGAATGTGTGCCGCAGCACCTTCAAGAATGCCGAGTAAACCAAGCAGAACGAAGGCCAATGGGGCAGCCACTCGAGGCTGAGCAGACTTCAATGTCAGCAATGACAGACCAAGGACGCCGAGTAAACCAAGAACTGGGAGACCAGTCAGAAGCAAGAAAGGCAGAAGATCAGCGATCTTGTCGCCGGCGTTATCTAAGAACTTGGCGCCTTCCCATGGAAGCGTGACTGTTGTTTGCGTGACTGCCGACAACACCGAAATACCGACAAGACCGACAGCGACGAACGCTGCTGGACGTTGAGCCAAACGCGAACGATTCATCGTTGGTACGACATCAAGGACGATGCCAAGTGCTGGGATCGCGAGAAGATATGTGAACGGCTGCGAGAGCGCCCACCCAATCCAACGGTTGACACCAAAGTTGCCACCAAAACCAAGTCGTGCGTAGCGATGATCGATGTAGAGATAGATCGTGGTACCAATCAGCACAGGCATCGCCAAAACAAGTGCCAGCGCTCCGACGAAAGATGACCAGGCGAATAAAGGTGCTCGCAAAATTCCCATGCCTGGGGCACGGTTTGTGAGCACACTCACGACGATGGAAATTGCCGCTAGTAAAACACCGAGGCCCAATAACACCGATGATGCGAGGTACAGGTCAACTAGATCTGATTCGCCTCCACCTGGGCCACCGTTACCGATGATTGCGGCGATTGCCAAACC
>WLTJ01000163.1 GCA_009705435.1 Actinomycetota bacterium
GAGTCAAATGCACACCACAAACCGTCGGCGATGATCGCGTCTTTCAACTCGGTGTTTCCATAACGGAAACCTCCACGCGCACCTGAGGCGATGTAGGGAGCATTAGTCATACTCTCCATACCACCGGCGATCACGATGTCGGCGTCACCGGCTTGGATCATTTGGTCGGCGAGATAAATCGAGTTCAGACCTGACAAACAAACTTTATTGATGTTGATCGCGGGCACGTTCATCGGTATTCCTGCTTTGGCGGCTGCTTGGCGGCTCGGGACCTGACCTTGGCCAGCCATCAGCACCTGGCCCATGATCACATGATCAACTTCCGAAGGCGACACGCCGGCGCGCTCAAGAGCAGCGCGAATAGCGAAACTGCCAAGTTCAGCGGCACTGAATGATGCCAAGGCACCACTCATTTTGCCGATCGGGGTACGGGCTCCAGCAACTATGTATGAACCAGCCATGATGTGTCTCTCTCTCGTAAAGATGTTGAAAACTTGTCACCTTCTATTGTGGCGGCAAAGTGTTCCCTGAACCTACTCCTGAGTAACCTCGTTGTATGGAAAAAATCCGCGATGCCATTCTCAGTGGGGCCGACGGGGCGACAATTGCCGCCCTCGGTATTCCCGACAACTACCGAGCCGCCCATATTTTGGCGAGTGAGGCGACAATGTGGGAAGGAGTGGCTTCAGAAAACAAGGATCCTCGCAAGAGTGTTCATGTGGGCGATGTGGCGACCCCCGAACTAGCTCCCGACGAGGTCTATGTGGCTGTTATGGCCAGCAGCATCAACTTCAACACCGTGTGGTCGAGCATTTTTGAGCCAGTTTCGACTTTTGGCCCGATGAAGCGCTTATCGCGTGAAAGTGATTGGGCCAAACGCCACGATCAGCCGTATCAAGTGCTTGGTAGCGACGCCTCGGGTGTGGTGCTGAAGGTTGGTTCAGCGGTTCGGATGTGGAAGCCCGGCGATCATGTCACTGTTCATTGCAATCATCTTGACGATCAGGACAACACCGCTCACAACGATTCAATGATGGCGGCCAATCAACGCATTTGGGGATATGAAACCAACTTTGGTGGACTTGCTGATTTGAGCATCGTCAAGGCCAATCAACTGATGCCTAAGCCTGCGCATTTGTCGTGGGAGGAAGCTGCCGTCAATGCATTGTGTAACTCGACGAGTTATCGCATGTTGGTCAGTCGCAATGGTGCCGCCATGAAGCAAGGCGATGTCGTGTTGATCTGGGGAGCAACGGGTGGCATTGGTGCTTACGCCACGCAATATGTTCTCAACGGTGGCGGGATTCCAGTGTGTGTCGTCAGTAGTGATGACAAGGCTCAGATCTTGCGCGATATGGGTGTTCAGCACATCATCAACCGCAAGACGGCGGGCTATCAGTTTTGGAAAGACGAACACACTCACGATGAGAGTGAATGGCGTCGACTGGGTGGTGACATTCGTGATCTGGTGGGTGAAGACCCCGACATTGTTTTTGAACATCCTGGTCGTTCAACGTTTGCGGCATCAATTTATGTCGCTAAGCGTGGTGGAACCATTGTGACCTGTGCAGCTACAAGTGGATTCATGATGGAATTTGACAATCGACATTTTTGGATGCGACTGAAGAATCTCGTCGGTAGCCATTTCGCTAACTACCAGGAGGCTTGGCAGGCCAACCGATTAATCGCCAAGGGGATGATTCATCCAGTACTCAGTCAGACGTTTGCTCTCAATGAAGTTGGTGAGGCCGCTTTCCAAGTACACAACAACATGCATGAAGGCAAGTTGGGTGTTTTGTGTTTGTCTCCCGAAGCGGGCCTCGGTGTCACCGATCCTGAGTTCAGAGCCAAAGTTGGCGAAGCTAATATCAACCGATTCCGCCGCGCCTGATGATTCGTGGCAATCTATGAACATGCTTCTCACAGAAATTGACCACATTGCAATTGCCGTTAACGATCTTGAAGCGGCGATTGATTATTACCAGCGTGCTTTCGGAGCAGTTGTTGATCATCGTGAAGTTGTGGAGAGTGATGGCGTCGAAGAGGCGCTGTTGAAGGTGGCTGAAAGTTATATTCAGCTTCTGACCCCGACTCGTCCAGATAGTCCGGTCGCCAAGGCGATTGAAAAGCGCGGTGAAGGTTTGCATCACATCGGCTATCGAGTGGCTGACTGTGCAGTTGCTTTGGCGTCAATGATTGCTGCTGGAGCAACACCGATTGACAAGGCCCCGCGGCCTGGTAGTCGTGGCACGACTGTGGCTTTTATTCATCCCAAAGGAAGTTTCGGAACCCTGATCGAACTCGTTCAGGAATAAACCAACCTGGGTGTTTTAGTCGGCTTGCAGCAGTAATCCCTTGAGATATTCGCTGTCGGGGAAAGTCAGTGGAACTGGGTGATCAATAGGTTGACCAAGGCGTTGCACGATGCGCATCTTGCGCTTGGCATCCAAGGCGGCTCCGGCAACAACTTTTTGGAATAAGTCGGCTGTCATCGCACCTGAACACGAAAAAGTCATCAAGTGCCCACCCTTGGCCAGCAATTTTGCTCCCAATAAGTTGATGTCCTTGTACTTACGCGTGGCGCGTTCAAGGTGTGCTGTGCTGGTTGCATACTTCGGTGGATCAAGGATGATCAAATCAAATTCGGCTCGACGATCACGCATCCGGCGCAATACTTCAAAGGCATCACCTTCAATGAGTTCACCGATGTCCACACCATTGAGTTCACCGTTCTGACGAGCGATTTCTAATGCAGGTCCAGAGGATTCCACTGTGGTGACAGACGCAGCACCATTGCGTTGGGCCACGACACTAAATGATCCCGTGTAACCAAAGACGTTGAGCACCCGAGCACCACGCGAGAGACGACCAGCCAACGCTCGTGAATCACGTTGATCAATATAGAAACCTGTCTTATGTCCCTCTTCAACATTGACGTTGTATTTTTCATTGCCTTCAACGGCATAAATTGTTGACGGCAAAGTTCCAGCGGCCAATCCAATGCGGTTAGTTAAACCCTCGCGTTCACGGTCAGCACCATCGCTGCGCTCGTACACGCATGTCACTCCATCGATTGTCATCAAGGTTGAGACCACAGCATCACGCCAACGCTCAATACCAACGGTGGTGATCTGCATCACTACAACTTCACCGTAACGATCAACAACCAAACCTGGCAATCCATCAGCATCACCAAAAATCAAACGACAAGTGTGTGCGAATTCGCTATGTGCTGCACGCAAAGCGACCGAGGAGTTGATGAGCCCAGTAATAAATCCGGCATTGATTTCAACAGATGGATCAAATGACCACACTCGCGCCCGTAGCGCAGAAAAAGGGCTATAGGAGGCTGTTGCCAACTCGGCACCACCGGCAGCGATGACGCGCACCGTGTCACCGGGCTGAGGGTCACCCTCAACTCGCGCGATTGCACCGCTGAGAATCCAAGGATGTAATCGCTTCATGCTGCGATCTCGCTCTGGCTTGAGGTGCACGGTTGCAACAGATTCGTTTTCCATTCCCATCAGGGTACGACCTAGATCGGATTTGTTGCGTTCTATTGTTTAGATATTGAGTGAGGGTGACCGTTTTATAGGTATCAATCGCAACTCTCAAGAGTTTGTTGAGTTTTCGTTGATCTCAGTAGTAGCAAACCCTTCTTGGTTAGCCTCACCTCTTTGTGCTGGCAATCCTCATCACGATTCTCATTGGGCTCTTCATTGGTTCATTTCTGACGAGCGTGATTGATCGCAGTGTCAACGCAAGTGAGTCTGTTTTTCTCATCAGATGCATCACCACATTCCTGTTCGCGATGATGGCGATTCGCTTTGATGGTGGCGTCACTGTGGCTGCTTTTTGTGTTTTGACGTCAGGCCTGCTGGTCTTGACTTTCATTGATCTGCGCACCCACCGCTTACCACGCGAAGTCACATACATCGTGATGATTATCGGTGCTGTTTTGCTGAGCGTGGCAGCGCTTGTTGATGATCAACCACGGCGGATGTATATGGCGGCACTCGGCGCGGTGATTTCTGTGAGCGTGATGAGCGTGCTGTATCTGCTCAGTCGTGGAGGACTCGGTGATGGCGATGTGCGCATGAGTCCGTTGCTCGGCATGTACTTAGGTTGGCTGAACCCTGGGTTAGCTCTCGTCGGCTTACTGTACGGGTTTATCCTCGCTGCATTGGTGAGCGCCATGCTGATGATTTTCGGCACAGCGAATCGGCGTACGGCTATTGCCTTTGGACCGTTCCTCGCCCTCGGTACCTTGGCCGCAATTTTGCACGGGCAAGTAGTGATTGAGATGGTGCGGCCTTCTTAACAATCTCGCGCGACGCGTCCTCTAGGCTGGGCTTTATGATCGTTCATTTAGTCGACGGTACCTATGAGTTGTATCGCCAGCATTATGGTCAAGCAGTTCGTTCATCTACTCCAGCCCCGAATGCAGCGACGATCGGCGTACTCAATTCGACACTGCAGTTGTTGACTGAAGGGGCGACTTACATTGCTGTGGCTTCAGATCATGTGATTGAAAGTTTCCGTAACGACTTGTGGGATGGTTACAAAACAAGCGAGGGCATGGAACCAGAAATTCTCGGGCAGATTCCGATTATGGAAGA
>WLTJ01000164.1 GCA_009705435.1 Actinomycetota bacterium
GTCACACAACCGTCTGTTTCGTTGCGAATCGTGAAGAATGTTTCTCGTTGTTGGCGTTCAAAGGTGGATAGGCCGTCATCAGTGACAACAGATTTAGCGGTCTCAGTCACCAAATGGCTGAATTCAGATGCCGACATCGTCGTTGACGCTTCAACGAGTTCGGGAAGATGCACCAAGAAGGCTTCACGTTCCACGCCAGCGATCTTGAGACCGCGACCAAGAGCGTCAACATGCGCGGCTGTCGTGTCACCAGACGCCAACACGGCACCCATGTCGGGAGCTACTTCGGTGACGAGACCGCGGGCGATGACGGTGCGGGCTTCATGTGATGTGAGACCCCCATGAGCGACAAGTTCACGTTCAGGGATCACATACGCAGGCGAGACCGGGTCATCTAACAGTGAAACCATGCGTGCACTCAAGGCCAGTTTCTCGGCATCAAGTTTGGCTTGAATCGAACACACTTCAGACAAACGGCGTCGCACCTGATCAATGGTCATAGAGCAAATTTCGACTGCTTTCACGACAACAGTTGAACCGTTCCACTCAAACCCAAACCTCACAACAACCCCGATTTCATTGACGAATCGCAACATGATTACTACGAACGTATGTTCAAAAGATACTCACAGGGTGTTACAAAGATGACGCTAAAAGCGACAATCTCAGAGATTATTTCTAAGAAAAATGCAATGTGAAAGTGGTGTGTATTCAGCGCGAAATACGTAACGAATAACGACCAGAAACACAAGGTAGTCTTTGTGTTGTTGCCCACGTAGCTCAGTGGATAGAGCGTCTGCCTCCGGAGCAGAAGGTCGTAGGTCCGATTCCTACCGTGGGCGCTTCAACTTTGGTTAATTGAGAGCGCTCTTCACGGCCGCCGCAATCGCCGACCCATCTGCTTGAGCACCGACGCGTTCTTTCACTGCCTTAATGACCGCGCCCATTGCTCGCGCACCTTCTTGACCGTTGGCAGCAGCGTTAGCTACTTCCTCCGCCACGATGCTCGCAAGAGCCACTGCATCCATTGCCGCTGGAAGGTACGTCTCGATAATCACCATTTCTTGAGTTTCTTTAGTCGCCAACTCGGTGCGGCCCGCCGCGGCATAGATCTCCGCCGACTCGGCTCGCTTCTTAACCTCTGAACGCAAGAGGTTAATAATCTGGTCATCTGTCAGCACAACGGCTTGCGCCCCAGCGACTTCAGCATTCATGATCGCCGCCAACGCCATCCTCAAGGTTGACTTCAATAACTCGTCACCCGACCTCAACGCCTCGTTGATATCTGCTTGAATCCGACTCTTTAATCCGCTCTCTGTACTCATGCATCCATTCTGACGCGTTTTACACCGCTAGCCTCGTCTCTCGTGAATCAAGTAAAGAATCGTCTGACTGCCCTATCCATGCTCGACAGAGCTTTTCGCGGACTTCCCGATGAAAAGATCGCCTCTCTCTATGAGGGTCTCGACGAAGAGGGCCAAGAGTCCGTGCAACTTGTGGCCAGTGTTATGGGCGAGGACCTAGAAATGCCAGCTCTCATCGAAGCGATCCGCATCAGCGTTGCCAAAGGTCGCATCAACGGTGATCTTGAGCGAATGGCATTGCTCCTGACCGACAAATGTCTAGCCGACTGCATCGCCGCCCTCGGAGATAACTCTGACGACCCCAGCGAAGAGAACTTGCGCGAAGCCCTTCCAGCCATCATCGAAACACATTCTTTGCTCGTCACCCAAGTGATGTTGGCTTCAGTTGTCACCGGCGAAGCCATTGCCTCGCCAATCATCACGCGTCTGCTCAAGCACGATGACGTTTTCAAACTTCCACCGGCCCCAGTAGTGATTATGGCTCCACTGCCTCCGCTCAAAGTTGACGATGCCGAACGCTTGGCACTCAAAGAACAGCGCAAGATTCGCAAAGCCGCCGAGCAAGAAGAAGCTCGTCGCCGCCGCGCACAAATTGCTTCGTCACGTCGCAAATAACTAAAGAAAATCCGGATCGTCGGGGACACCGACATCAAGTGGGACTTTCGTGCTATTCAAAAACATCGCCACCATATGATAGTTGCCGACCGTCGCAATCAGATCCAATATCTGTTGGTGTGAATATTGCACCGATAATGCTGCCCAAGTTGAGTCAGATAGGCAGTAATCATTATGTAATTCATCGGCACTCGTCAGCATCAACTTATCTTTTTTCGACCACACAGCAGATGTTGCACCTTTCTTTACTGCCGCTATCTCCTTCACAGTGATACCGCATTGTTGCGCGATGACTACGTGCTGTCCCCACTCATAACGCGATCGACAGTTCCACCCAGTGCGCAAGATCAGCAATTCGCGATCACGTGCAGTCAAAGTATTCTTTGACAAAACATGAGTAGCAAAAACCAGCCAACGCTTCAGCATGTCTGGATGATTTGCAAGTACTCCAAAAATATTGAGCGGCTCTCCACCCGGTCCCGTAAGCCCCTTGGAAAACATTTCCATTAACCGTGGGTCTTCATCGCCTTGTCGAATCGGTAACCGTGAACCTTGATGACGTTGCTCAAGATCAAGTAAAAACTTTTTCGCTACCATGCCACCGGCAAAACCAGTGAGCGAACCATTGACCCCAATCACTCGGTGACACGGCACCACAATGCTGAGTGGATTTTTACCGTTCGCCGATCCTGCAGCGCGCGCCTTCTTTGAATCACCTAAAGCACCAGCCTGCTCGCCGTAACTCATTGTCTGCCCATACGGAATAGACCGCAATACATCCCACACCTGATGCTGAAAAGGCGTTCCGACTGGGTCGAGGGCCAGGTCGAAATCCTGGCGCACCCCTGCAAAATATTCATCCAACTGCGCTGTCGCATCCGTCAGAATCTCGCTGGTACCCTTTTTGACTCCCTCCACTCCACGTACACGCAAAGGGTCATCTTCGGGCCACAGTACGGCCCGTAAACCAACGTCAGAGGCGACCAGAGTGAGGCGACCAACCGGGCTTTTGTAACTCATAGAACGCAAGGACGACATGGCTTTATCTTGCCACTTGTCACACGCCGCCACAACCAAACCTGTGCGCAGACCCACTCGCCGACAATTTAGTTGTTGTATTCTACAAGTAAAGGAGTGTGCATGTCCACCGAACAACCCGTTGTCCAGATGAACGCTGGCAACCTCACACAACGACAGATCTACGTCGTCTTCGCTGGCGTCACGGCGGCTATGGGTTTATCGGCCCTTGACGGCACGATCGTCAACACTGCCCTCGCAACAATTGTCGGCGATCTCGGTGGACTCAAGTACTACGCCTGGATTGGCACGTCGTACATGCTCACCAGCACCGTCGCCACACCCTTATTCGGAAAATTATCTGACCTCTACGGTCGACGTCGACTTTTCCAAATTGCCATTCTTACTTTTCTTCTTGGCTCAATGATCTGCGGCGTCTCCCAATCAATGTGGCAACTCGTAGTGGCCCGCGGCATTCAGGGCATCGGCGGTGGCGGATTGTTCTCATTGTCATTTGCCATCATCGGCGACATCGTGCCGCCACGTGAACGCGGTAGATACGTCGGCTTAATCACAAGTGTGTTCACTATCAGCAGCGTGATTGGCCCTTTGATAGGTGGCTTCATTGTCGATAACACAAGTTGGCGTTGGATCTTTTTGGTGAACTTACCCGTCGGCATTGTTGCCTTGATGATCACTAACAAATCTTTGAAACTTCCGTTCACAGCAATGCAACAGAAAGTCGATTACATCGGTGCAACACTGCTCGTTATTGCTGTCTCCTGCCTGATTCTTGGTCTCTCATGGACCGGTGGTTCATACGGCTGGTTGTCTGCTCCAACAATTGCATTCTTTGCTGCCGCTCTGATCGTCAGCATCGCATTTTTCCGCTGGGAAAGTCGCGCCGAAGAACCCATCATCCCCTTGCACTTAATGAAAATTGATGTGGTGCGGGCAATCGTGCCATTGATGATTTTAGTCGGCGCAGTTTTCTACGGAGCAAACGCATTCATGCCGCTCTATCTGCAGGGTGTCACTGGTGTTTCGGCCACAAACTCGGGACTCTTACTCGTGCCACTCGCTGTTGCAGTTGCGGGAACAGCAATCATTATTGGTCGCATCACTTCGCGTACCGGCACCTACAAAGTGTGGCCACCAGTTGGTGCTGCATTGGCATTAGTCGGATTCATCATGGCCTCATTGCTGGGTTCAACTCACGCGTATCTTTATCTAGCGATGATTGCATCATTCTTTATTGGTGCCGGCATGGGTGCAATCTTCCCCACCAGCACACTTGCGGTGCAAAACGCTGTGGAGAACCATGAAATCGGCGCAGCATCGTCCATCGTCATCTTTGTTCGACAACTTGGTGGAGCCATCGGCCTAGCTATCTATGGTGCGATTTTCAATGCCCAACTTGAAGGCCGCATTGACGAGAAACTGATTCAGACCCCACGCGATATCAAGCAACTTGAATCACCACTCCGCGAACAGGCTCTTGAAGTATTCGCTCACGCTGTGACAACAGTGTTTCGCATGGCGATTCCTGTTCTCATAATCACCCTAGTTTTATCGTGTCTCATTCCTGGCCGTCAGTTGAAGGGGCGCGCAGAA
>WLTJ01000165.1 GCA_009705435.1 Actinomycetota bacterium
AGCGAAAACCTGCTCGTTGATTTGGCGTTGCAACTTCGGATTTAAACCGAGCCCGCCGCAACCGACTTCGAAATGCACCCAAGCCAAACCTTTGTCATACTGAGCCCCAAGAAACGTCACTGCATCAGTGGTCTTCGGAGGAAACTCACGCAACAACTCTTCAGTCAGTTGAATGACTTTTTGCTCATCATCGGTCAAGATCAGAGTGGACATTTTTAACTCCCTGCATTAAAAATACGAATATCGCTGCCTCTTAAACTAGCGACACTCAGTTGTTACGGCGAGATCGCACCGCAAATCTGCCAGGCAATATCAGTTGAGTGGCGCCATCAAGCGCCTGAACTCATCCGCCTCAGCAGGGCCCAATCCTGGAAAACAGGACCTCAGACACATCACCGACCTCAACGCAGCGATATCTCGTTGATACACATATATTGCCTTCAAGTTATTGAGCATCCGTTCAATGACCGCCATCGGATGGGTGGCACTGAGAAAGAGACGATCAAAAGTCTGTTGCGAGCCCGCTAAGGCGTGGAAAATTCTCTCACAGCCCTGCTCATCAATAATCGCCCCGCCCCCGAAGGGGTCCACAAAGGTATGTGGAATATTGCCGTGTGCCTCGGGAACCCCAACCAAAAAATGCCCTGGCATCGCGACTCCCACAAGAGGCACCCCAAGTCGCCGCGCCACTTCAATCAAAACAATCGAGAGCGTGATCGGGATACCAGCATGGCGATCTATAACACGTGAAAGCAGGGAGTTATCCGGGTCGTAATACTCAGCCTTGTTGGCAACGAAAGCTTCGGGGCCGCTAAAGAGGTACGTGGCGATCCCCGTCACGGTTGGGGATGGAACCGCCGCAGCGATCTCGTCCAAGCGAGCCATCTGCCCGATGAGATCAAAATTCTCGTCGTTCAAAACAGCCGCTGTGATCAAAAAAGACATCTCATCGAGCGCAAGAGCTCCACCCTGGCTCACCATTTCGCGAAATCTTGCAATCGCCCATTGCGATCCACCCCGTGACGACTCCATGAGTAAAGGGTAATCGCACTACTGTCAAAACTATGCATATCGGAGACCACGCCGCCACTACGCCCGACAAACTCGCCTTAGTCATCCCGAGCTCTGGTTACACGCAGACCTTTGCTGAATTAAACCAAGCCGCCAACCGCCTTTCGCAATTATTGCGCTCGGTTGGATTGCAACCTGGAGACCATGTAGCCCTATGCATGGAAAACCATGACCGCTATCTCGAAGTCCTTTGGGGTTGCCATTTCGCAGGAGTCATTTACACCGCGACTTCATCACGACTCACAAGCGCTGAGTTGACGTACATCTTGAACGACTGCAATGCCAAAGCCTTCATCACTTCTCACTACAAGGCCGAGCAGGCTGCCGAAATCTTGCCTGGAACACCTGGTGTTTCATTGCGCTTGATGCTTGATGGATCAATCCCTGGCTATGAAGGCTACGAAGAAGCCGTATCTCAGCAATCAAGTGATGCACTCGCAAACCGCATCGCAGGTACTGACATGCTCTACTCCTCTGGCACCACCGGTATGCCCAAAGGCATCTCCAAACCATTTGAGAATTTGCCCCTTGATGGTTCACCAATAGCCATTGCGTCAGCCATGGGAATGCTTTTTGGCGTCACTCATGAGAGCGTCTATCTTTCCCCAGCACCGATGTACCACGCCGCACCCTTACGTTGGACGATGGGAGCCCAAAGTATCGGCTGCACAGCGGTCGTGATGGCTCAATTTGATCCGCAACTATTTCTGGCAGCCATTGAAGACAATCAGGTCACTCATACGCAGGTGGTTCCGACCATGTTTGTTCGCTTACTCAAAACCGATATCGCCGTGCGCAGCAAGTACGACGTTTCAAGTTTGCAAGCTGTCATACACGCAGCAGCCCCATGTCCGATACCAGTCAAGAAGCAAATGATCGAGTGGTTCGGTCCGATTATTCATGAGTACTACGCCGGCACCGAAGGCAACGGCTTCGTCTACTGCGACAGCACGATGTGGTTAGCCCATGAGGGAACAGTCGGTGTCGGTATTGGTTGTACTTTGCACATCTGTGGAGAGGACGGACAGGACTTGCCACACTTTGAAAGTGGAACCATTTTCTTTGAAGGTGGAGGCACTTTTGAATACCACAATGACGCCGAGAAGACGAAAAATTCACGCCATCCAAAAGGTTGGAGCACTTTGGGCGATGTTGGTTACTTGGACGACGATTTGTTTTTATATCTCACTGACCGCAAGGCCTACATGATCATTTCGGGTGGAGTCAATATTTATCCTCAGGAAGCTGAGAATGCCCTAGTCACTCATCCCAAGATCATTGATGTCGCTGTCTTTGGTGTACCTAACGAGGACTTCGGCGAAGAAGTTAAAGCGGTTGTTCAACCAGTCACCATGCCTAGTACTCCAGAAGAGGCGAAGGCTTTAGAAAAAGAATTGATCGCTTACTGTCGCTCACAATTGGCAGATATTAAATGCCCACGAAGCGTTGACTTTCGTCTTGAACTACCGCGTCATCCCACTGGCAAGTTGTACAAGCGCTTACTCAAAGATGAGTACTGGAAGGACGCCGGGCGCTCTATCTAGGGCCTCTGCAGTTTGAGATATGCGTCTCGCTCATCACCATCCGTACCTAGAACCTCACTTTTCTGATCAGTTGATCGCTTTCGCTCATCGTGGCGGAACTGATTCCCTTCCCGAAAATACGCTGGTGAGTTTTCGTCATGCCGTCAGGCTCGGATATGACTATCTGGAGACCGATGTACAACTAACAGCAGATGGCGTACTTGTGGCCTTCCATGACAACGATCTTCTGCGTACCTGCGGTCACCAAATGCGTATCAGTGATGTCAGTTGGCAAGAGGTTTCTCAGATGCGAGTCGATGGCAAGGAACCAATTCCCCTACTCACAGAATTACTTGAAGAGTTTCCCGAAACCAAATTCAATATTGACGCCAAAAGTGATGCCAGCGTCAACCCCCTGATTGAAGTACTAAAAAGCACCAAAGCCATCGCCAGAGTCTGCGTCGGATCTTTCAGCCATCAACGAATTAAAAATATCCGCAACAGTTTTGGAAGTGATGTCTGCACCGGCGCAAGTCCGCGCGAAGTCACCCTGTGGGTGATGGGTTTGCCGCCGAAGGAACCCTCATGCTTTCAGGTACCAGTGCGTCAGGGTCCGCTGACGGTGGTCAATGAACGCACCCTGACCAAGGCCACACACAATGGTCAACCTGTGCATGTCTGGACAATCGACGATGTCGCCACCATGGAGGAGTTGATCAGCCTCGGCGTCCAAGGCATCATGACCGATCAATCACTGGTTCTTCGAGAAGTGCTTCAGAAACACAATTTGTGGAAATAGTGCGCCCACTGACTGAATCGATCTGCTGCTGCTGAGGGCAAATAGTTCGGCAGATCAAACAATCATCGCCACCCAAACTAAGGTTCAGGACATGACTCCCATCGCTGACAACATGTCAGGTTCAGCATTGAGAATGACGAATATTTCGTTGACCTTTGCGGACGGAACTCAGGCCTTGGAGAATGTCAATCTCAATATTCAATCCGGCGAATTCGTCTCCATTGTGGGACCCTCAGGTTGCGGCAAGAGCACGCTGTTACGACTCGCATCCGGGCTTCTACCTCAAACTCAAGGGCTCTGCGAAGTGGATCGCACAAGTCTTGGATACGTGTTTCAGGATCCAACATTGTTGCCTTGGCGCACGGTGCGACGAAATGTTGAGTTAAACGCCGAGCTTGCTGGGATGGACAAACCTTCCCGGCAACAAGCAGCCAATGCGGCGATTGAACTGGTCAACCTCACGGGATACGAAGACAAGTACCCGAAACAACTTTCTGGCGGAATGAAAATGCGCTGTTCGCTGGCCCGCTCCTTGGTTCTCCAACCGAATCTCTTCCTCTTCGATGAGCCCTTCGCTGCCCTCGATGAAATCACACGCGAACACCTCAACGATGAGTTACTACGTCTTTTTCAGAATCAACACTTTGCTTCATTATTTATTACCCACAGCATCCAAGAAGCGGTCTTTTTATCAACTCGAGTACTTGTGATGTCGGCGCGACCTGGACGCATTATCGCTGAACACGCAGTTGACTTCCCATACCCGCGCCACCCAGACATTCGTTATCAAAGTGATTTTGCTGAGATCTGTGGAGAAATCAGCGCTGATCTGAAGGTCGCTCATTCATGAGCAGAATTCGCCGACCATCCCTGCGGTTCAGCACCTTGCTCCCGATGGCGACATTCGCCGGTTTCATCGCGCTGTGGTATCTCTACGCCACAGTCAACTACGACAATCCCGTGCAACGGCGTAATGCCTTGCCCTACCCGCATGAAATTGTCACCGATGGTTTCATGCCAGTGACCGACAAAGTCAATGGACTGCGCCCAATTCTTGGCTACATGTGGCCAACAGTCAAGGTCACGATCTTGGGACTGTCCATCGCGATACTTCTCGGAATAGCACTAGCCGTGCTGATGAACCTTTCCAGAAGCGTTGAACG
>WLTJ01000166.1 GCA_009705435.1 Actinomycetota bacterium
ATTCGGCTGACGCTGACTTCTGATGCGTCAAGATGCAACATGCCCGAGGTGTTATCGAGAGTCAAAGTGACTTCACAACGACCTAACGGTGCTCTTTTGCTGGTACCCGCAAAAATGACATCGTCCATTTTCTGGCTACGCACCGCACTTGGCGCTTGCGCTCCGAGAACCCAAGCAATGGCATCCACCACATTCGACTTGCCCGAGCCGTTTGGACCGACCACAACCGTCACCCCTGGTTCGAGGTGCATGACGGTGGTGTCAGCGAACGACTTAAAGCCTTTGAGAGTAAGAGATTTGAGAAACACGACAGTAGAACCTTAGTTCACGGGAGTATCTATCGCCCCCGTTCACAGCAGCCGAGGCACACGATTTAACGCTGACAGACCCGGCACCAACATGAGGTTCGGCCGCCAATATTGGCACTAAAAATCTTGCCCTTATCGCAAGTAAGGCACAATTCGCCAGCTCGGCCATAGACCCGGTGCTGATTCTGGAAAGAGCCAGATTCCCCCTCAAGATCGACATATTGCGAGTCGCCCAAAGTTGATCCCCCTTGGCTAATCGCCGCCTCCAAGATCTCGTGAATTGCCCGATGTACACGCACAGACTGTGCAGGGCCTACATCTCGGGCGGGGCGCAACGGGTTAACCCGTGCTTGGTGCAAGATCTCATCGCCATAAATGTTTCCAATGCCTGCCACTAAATGCTGATCCAATAATGCCGCTTTGATCGGGCGCGCGGTGGTACGCAAAATCTTGCGTAATTGAGCCAAACTCAAGCCATCGGTGATCGGATCCAGACCGAGTCGTGCGAGTTCGGGGACGACCGAATCGGCGTCTGCGGGATCAAAAACCACTACCTCCCCAAAAGTTCGCGGATCAACGAAACGGAGTTCTTGAACGGATCCAGAGATGTCGCGCAAAGTCAAGACCACATGGCTGTGCGCTGGCCGCGGTGAATCAACTCCATCAATCAGTACTTGTCCGCTCATACGCAAATGAATCATCATCACGTCCCCTGAATCAAGTGGACAGAGCAGATACTTGCCTCGTCGATGAGCAGCGATTGCCGTCACCCCTGTCAGCCGGGCGATGACCTCTTCACGTGAGGTACGACGCACTGAGCGTTGGCGCCCGACTTCAACCTTATCGATACGGCGACCTATGAATTTTTCTTCAAGTCCCCGACGTACAGTTTCAACTTCTGGTAATTCAGGCACGGCCAATATCGATGCCGCGTGACTGCAACTTTGACAAGGCGATCGTTGACGCTGCTTGCGCCGCGGCCTTCTTCGTTCTTCCGATTTCTGAGCCCATCTCTTCGCCATTGATCACCACTCGGGCGGTGAAAATCGGTTGATGAGGGGCCCCCGAAGAAGAGATTTCAAGCACTGGCGGACGCGTGAACTCGCGCACACAAATGCGGATCAAATGGCTACGAGCATCAAACTCATCAAGTCGCTCAGCCTGATCAATAATTCGATCGCCCATCAAATGTGTCACGAAGGTACGTACTTTGTCAGCCCCACCATCCAAATACAGAGCGCCAATCAGGGCCTCCAAAGCATCCGCCAAAATTGAACCCTTGAAACGCCCTCCTGCGGCATCTTCGCCAGCACCGAGTTGCAACCATTGACCGAGTTTGATTTCCACAGCGATATTGGCCAGAGTCTCGGCGTTCACCAAAGACTTTCGCAGATCAGTCAAAGCGCCTTCATTCAAGGATGGATGGGCTTCAAAAATCAGATCGGTGACAATCCACTGCAAGATCGCATCGCCCAAAAATTCAAAGCGTTCATTACTTGGCTGACCACCATGTTCTGCGCACCATGAACGATGTGCCATCGCTTGGCGCAATAAGGGCTCACTGGTGAACACATGGTTGGCGGTATCTCGAGTCCAAGCGCTGATATCTCCCGCCGGAACCTCTTGACGACGCAACCGCCGATCTCGACGACTTAACTTGCGCGGCAACTTGCGAAGAGCGGAGAAAACCGCCATGGACAATCAGCCCTTTTGACCGTGAGCCACAACATGGGCGTAGACGAAGTCAACTGCATCGCGCACGGTCTTGAGATCAGCCAAGTCATCATCTTCAATACGAAAGCCAATCGTTCGCTCGCTCAAAGCCTCTTCAAGAGCATCGACCAATTCAACCAAAGCCAGGGAATCAGCATTGAGGTCATCTTTGAACGACTGTCCTTCCGAGATGTTCTCAGGATCGGTTTCAAGAATGTCCACGAGTTGATCACGCACGATCGCAAAGACTCCGTCGCGATCAAGTGGTGCAAAATTTTTAGGCGTCTCAGTGGGCACAATGTCCTCCGGGTTAATAACTGGTCAGCAAATGATAACCCGTACAGCGGCTAACTATTGGTTGATCGCACGATGTATTGCCTCAACGATGCCACACTGCACCATGTCATTGGCGACTTTGATGCCGTTGACCATGGCTCGCGATGAAGATGAGCCGTGCGAAATAATGCATACCCCATCTACTCCGAGCAGTATTGCCCCGCCAGTGCTCTCGGGATCCACAATCTCGTAGAGAGGCAACAAAGCAGGTAACAGCGCATCAGCGTGCGGCTTATATTCGGGCAGCGCAGAAAATGCGGCCATTAACGCTTTAACGAGCGTCTTCATGCCACCTTCAAGAGTTTTCAAAACTACATTTCCGGTGAATCCATCTGTGACCACAACATCGACATTGTCCGACATCACATCGCGACCCTCAACATTGCCAATGAAATTGATGCCAGTCGCATTGGCAAGAAGTTCGTACGCCTCTTTACGCAGAGTGTCACCTTTGCCTGGCTCTTCACCAATTGACAGCAGACCAACTCGGGGACTCTCAATGCCATAGCGATGATAAGCAAATACTGAGCCCATGATCGCGAACTGCACTAACCATTCCGCCTTCACTTCAGCATTAGCGCCAGCATCAAGCAAAACCGTTGGTGTGCCACCAGGAACCGGAATCGGCGTGGCGATCGCTGGGCGATTGACATTCTTAATGCGTCCCATACGTAACAGCGCAGCGGCCATTGTGGCCCCCGTATTGCCGGCCGAAATCATTGCTGAGGCGCGACCATCACGAACTGCTTCAGCGGCACGAATCAAGGTTGAGTCTTTTTTACGACGCGCACCCTGCGCTGCGTCCTCATCCATCTCAATGACCTCGGAAGCCACGATCAGTTCAAGACCTTGGCGACCTTCAAGATTTTCTGGACCCACAAGAATAACGGAGATACCTAATTGCGAAGCCTGAACAGCACCAGCGACGATTTCGTTGGGGGCGTTATCTCCGCCCATAGCGTCTACAGCGATGGGCAACATCAAGGCGATCTAACTCAGGATCAAATCAGACTTCGATAGCAACGCGGTTTTTGTACCAGCCGCAAGCCTTACAAACCGTGTGTGGCAACTTGGCCGATCCGCAACGTGGGCAGAGACTCCGCGAGGGAGCTTCTAACTTCCATGCTCCAGCCTGGTGGCTGTGGCCCTTCATTTTTGATTTTTTCCTCTTCGGAACAGCCATGGCGACCTTCTCTTCGTTATAGCCCTTTGAGGTTAGCGTCAGGGCAGGCACTTCCCCACATTGACATCCCAACTCTCTGGGAAACCGACTTTACGGGATTATTCGGGAAATTGGTCCCGCAATCCGTCAAGAGCAGCCCAGCGTGGGTCTGTGGCCTCGCCCCCACAGGCACATTTCCTATGATTCAGATCAATCCCACAGGTGGGGCAAAGACCCAGACAGTCCGATTGGCAGAGCGGGGCATCGGGCAACTCCAAAAGCACGGTCTCGCGCACCATTGGGGCCAGATTGATCTGGTCATTGGTGATCTCAAAGGCATCAGGATCGGTGAGCACTAGTTGATACAACTCGTGCACCGCGATATCCATACTCGCCCCAACGGGCGTCAGACACCGTCGACATTCCCCTTGGAAAACAACTCCGATGTGCCCGTTGACAACGATTCCGTCAGACAAACTTTCACAGTTCAGAACCACTGCTATTTCAGTCCCTGGCACCAAACGAGGATCGTCAATGTCTACGACGTCGGGCAACACAAAAATCTCTACATCCTTGGCCGTACCGGGACGCCGCAGCATCTCGAGGGCGTTGACCAAAAGTGGGTTCCTCACCCGCCGGAAGTGTTGTCTTGATCGAAGAAAACGGCCCCGGAGTCATCGGAATAAGACTCCGTCTGCGCGCTTCCGTCGAGTGCCAGGGAACCCTCACCACGGTTTTCACCAATTGACAGCCGACGACGACCAGTGGCGACCGTCTTGGACAATTTGTCCAAGAGAATCTCAAAGCTTGCTAGGCGCTGATCGAGGAAATCTTCCATTTCGTTCTTCACCCGACGAGCATCCTCGTCTGTTGCTTCGGCGATTTGGCGAGCCCGCAATTCAGCAGCTCGCACGACTTCAGCGCGCTGTACAAAACGCTCAGCTTGCACTTTGGCGGCGTCAATGATTTCGTCAGC
>WLTJ01000167.1 GCA_009705435.1 Actinomycetota bacterium
GATTGGAGTCGTTCACAAGGGTCTGAACTATTTTGACAACTTGAGGAACGAATGGAGGTTGCAAGGCCCAGCCAACCCCAGCATCTTCAATGAGTTCTCGAGTTCGCGGTAGAGCACTGCCGATTGCGGGAACACCTCGCGCGAAGTACTCGCCAATTTTGGTGGGTAAGGAGTGTCGGTAGTTGGGCAAATCATCAAGGAGGGAGAGCCCTACTAGTGCGCCTTCAATCATCAACAAGGCCTGTGAGTTCGCTAGATAGCCATGCCACTTCAATAAGCCGCTGTCGTGGGCTTCTTGCACTGCAGTTTGAATATCGCTATCAGCCTCACCAATCAGATGGACTTCGGCCAGTCCTTGCAATTGCTCTGCAATCTGTAATATCTCGTTCCAACCTCGCCCGATTGAAATTCGTCCGACATAGACGACGCGGCGATCGTTGCCTTTATAAGGTGGGCACTCCTTTGGTATATCCGTTGAGTTGGGTATAACCAGGTTCCTCTTTCGCTCATCTTGATATGAGTCCTCTGCCAAGATGAATTTGAATCGAAGAGCGATGACTTTTTCAAAAAAGAGCACGAGTTTTTGTACTACCGAATTGAAGCCAACGGGAATCCACGAGCGATCTGAGACACTTTGTGCAAGATCTTCGTGGACGTCGAAAATGCGCGGTGGTAAACCTGGCATGAATGAAAGCAAGGCAGCAATTTCCAAGTCGTGGACCAATAACAAGTCCACGGCCTTGCGGTATTTCGCAACATTGCGAAGAATGTCAAACCACGATGAGATACGTCGGCGCCCGGTCGCACGGCGGATGATTACATGCTGCTGAACTTGGGTTTGCAACGGCTCTGGGGCGATGAGGGTGACTTCAAATCCAGCATCAAGCATTGCAGATATCTGGCGTTGAACGATTCTGGCGTCATCGCCTCGGTGGGCGCAGGTGACAACGAGCACTCTCAATGGATTCATTGAGTCAATCAGAGTCGTTCGACGTTGTCGTGTCGCATGCGTCCGCGCGTATCGAAAACCATTGGTGCTAAGTGGGCGATTTCGTCGAGATCAAAAGCGGAATGTGTTTGCAGCAAAATAGCTATATCACATTCGCCGAGGGCGACCTCTAGGTTTGTCGCTAGAGGCAAAACTCCACTGTCAATATCAAAATGTGAAACATGAGGGTCGAAACCAGTGACGAGGGCACCCTTTTCGATCAATAAATTTGCAACGTCTCGAGATGGTGTTTCGCGCTGATCGCTGATGTTCGGCTTATAGGTCAGGCCGAGTAGTAGAACTTTCGCGCCCTTGAGTGATTGTGAGTGCTCATTGAGTAGGTCTTGGACTCGGCGTACCACATAGCCGGGCATTCGATTACTAATTTCCTCGGCAAGTTCAACAAATCGGAACTGGTAACCGAGACTTCGAACTTGGTAAGAAAGATAATTTGGGTCAATCGGTATGCAATGTCCACCAACACCTGGACCCGGATAGAACGCAGTGAATCCAAATGGTTTCGTCGCCGCTGCGTCAATGGAATCCCAAAGATCAATTCCCAGTTCATGGCAAAAGATAGACATTTCGTTGACCAAGGCAATATTCACATGACGATATGTATTCTCAAGAAGTTTTGCCAGTTCGGCCTCGCGTGTTCCGCGAGTGCGGACCACAGTGTCAACAAATAACGAATAAAAGTTAGCCGCTCTTTCGGTACATGCTGGTGTAAACCCACCAACGACCTTGGGTGTGTTTTTCAATCCATATTGTGGGTTACCTGGATCAATTCTTTCAGGAGAAAAAGCAAGATTGAAATCACGTCCTGCTATCAGGCCGGACTCCTCAAGAATTCCGCGTACGAGTCCGTCAGTCGTGCCTGGATACGTCGTGGACTCAAGCACGACAAGCATTCCTGGGTGCAGGAAGTCGCGAATTGCTTGCGATGCACTTGTGACCGCACCGAGGTCAGGACTTTGATCTTCGCGCAAAGGCGTTGGCACACAAATCACTACTACGTTGGCATTTTGTAACACCGATGGTTCCGATGTCGCCTGAAAGCCAAGACTGAGAAGTTTCCCGACCTGTTCATCAGAAATGTCGTCCACATGTGAAGTTCCTGCATTGAGACCATTCACGATTCTCGAACTGTTGTCGAGTCCCACACACTGGATACCGGCCTGAACTGCCTCAAGAACTACAGGGAGACCGACATAACCTAAGCCGATGACTACAAGATGCACCTGATTGGAATCCACTTGCTCATCTTAGACCAAAATCATCATTGATAGGTCATCTCTCGTAGGCGTATTACTCAATCAAATGAGATGATAATTCCGGTATCAGCCACGGTGGACTTGCGAAAAATTGATGTGATTTTGTTTGATGCTGCCAGCATTCGAAATTGAATTTTGTATTTCTTGCTCATGGCCACATTGACAAGTTCACAATCTGTCCCAGTGACGACCCGTGCGGTCGCTTCAACAACTTGCGATCCAGGGGTCAGTCGACCGCGGACATCGCAGGCCTGCAGAGTGACCCGCGAGGTATGAGCTAGACGCTTGACCTTGCCAGAAACGCCACCAGTGGTGAAACAGGCTTCACCCTCACCGAATGGGGCAATCCACACGGCAGTGCCGACACCCCGACCATCTTTGCGAAATGACGTAAAGAGGGCGTATCGATTGTTGGCGACGTCAGCTTTGGTACTCATCTTTGGGAACAATACCTGATCAACGCTCGTCACGGTAGAGACGAATGTTCGCCTTCTTGCCACGAATACTGATATTGGTCATGCTCTTCAAGATGTTGTCCATCTCGCCACTGGGAACTTCAACAATGGAGAATTGATCAGAGACTTTGATGTCCCCGATGTCGCGTCCAGAGATGCCACTTTCATTGGCGATAGCACCAACGAGATCCTGTGGGCGGATACCTGCTTTGCGGCCAAGTCCGACGTACAACTTGGCTGTCGCTCCAGAACTGCCACGTTGAGCTCCGCGCTCAAAACGACCGCCGCGATCAGGGCGCTCATCGCGTCCGAATCGGCTACTGCGATCGTTGCTTCCACTGCGGTCAAAACGCTCGCGACTGTCGCCACGACTATCGCTACGATTTCCGCGTTCGCGGCTGTCACCGCGACTATCGCCACGATTTCCGCGTTCGCGGCTGTCACCGCGATCGCGACGATCGCGGGTATCACCCTGCGACAAGTCCGGAATATGAACTTCATCAAGTGATGACTGATCAGCATCATGCGTGAGTTTGATCGCAGCAAGAGCGATCTGTTCAATGTTGAACTCTTGCAATAGTTCGGTGAGGACTGATTCGAATCGTTCTTGCGGAGCAGAGGCTAAGGCTTCGCGCAAAGTCTCAGTGGTGAGTGCCATTTGGCGAGCGCGCAACGCTTCTACAGACGGCACTTTTTCAAAGGGAATCTTCTGCTTCGTCAAGCGCTCAATGTTTTGCAGTTGTCGCTGTTCACGTGGTTCAGCCAAAGTAATAGCGACACCTTCGCGTCCTGCGCGTCCAACGCGACCGATGCGGTGCACATATGACTCTGGTGCAGAAGGAACGTCGTAGTTCACAACATGTGTGAGATGGTCAATATCTAATCCACGAGCCGCTACGTCGGTAGCAATCAGCAACTCGGCGACACCGGAACGAAAGCGACCCATGACCCGGTCACGTTGTTCTTGATCCATTCCTCCGTGTAATGCTTCGGCACGATAACCGCGTCCGTTCAGTGTTTCTGTGAGTTGATCAACTTCGCCGCGGGTACGACAGAAAACAATGGCTGCTTCTGGTGCTTCAATATCCAAAATACGACCCAAAGCTGCTGCCTTATGGTGCCGTGGGATCATGTACGCCGACTGCTTCACCAAGGGCAAAGTTCCCGCCTCAGTTGATGAGCGTTGGATGGTGATTCGAATCGGTTCACGTTGGTGACGGCGGGCGATGGAGTCAATTCGCGGTGGCATAGTCGCCGAGAACAAAACCGTTTGGCGTTCTTTCGGCGTTGACTCGAGAATGGCTTCGAGGTCTTCAGCAAAGCCCATGTCAAGCATTTCATCGGCCTCGTCAAGAACAACCATCTTGATGTTGTCAAGCTTGAGAGTCTTCTTGCGAATATGGTCGAGGGCGCGTCCGGGTGTTGCCACCACAACGTGTGTGCCACGGCTCAATGCGTCAATTTGACGACCGATCGGCTGGCCACCGTAGATCGGAACGCAACGGGCGCGTAGGTCATGACCATATTTGTAAATAGCTTCTGATACCTGCATGGCAAGTTCACGGGTTGGCACAAGAACCAAAGCCACTGGCGATGGTCGATCGTTGCTCATATCAAGTAACTGCAGGATGGGCAAAGCGAATGCTGCCGTCTTGCCGGTACCGGTTGCGGCTTGACCTAAAAGGTCTTTGCCGTTGATCATGTGGGGAATGGCCTCGCGTTGAATAGGCGTCGGTTCCTCATAACCAAGACCC
>WLTJ01000168.1 GCA_009705435.1 Actinomycetota bacterium
TCACCACTGCCGACATCACGCAAGTCGAATCCTGCACAAAAGGCTGGGTCAGAACCCGTCAAGATGATTGCCTGCACATCGGGATCGGCATCCGATTCGCTCAGAACTGCGGGCAAGGCGGTCGACAATGCCGAGTTGAGAGCGTTGCGTGCGTGGGGGCGATTGAGAGTGATGATGGCAATTTTGCCGGCGCCAGTTGAACGCGTCTCAACACGGACTACTTGTTCGCTCGTTGCGTCAGAATCACTCACCATCTGACAGAGTGTCAGAAACGGAGGGAAGTTATGAAGTTCTGGTGCGCAACAGCATTTATGAAGACCAAGCAACTTGTGCATATTGCACAATTACTTGATGAGGCTGGATATCACGGTCTGATGGTGAGTGACCATTTGGTGTACCCCAAAGAACTGAAGTCAAAGTATCCGTACTCGCCGCATCCTGATGGTCGCCCGATCTGGGATCCACAGACCTCGTGGCCTGATCCTTGGGTGCTGATCGGCGCAATGACCAGCGTGACCAAGCAATTGAACTTCACGACCAATATTTATGTGGCCGGTCACCGTCCGCTTTTGCAGTTAGCCAAAGAAATAGCCACGGCTTCGGTGTTGTCCGATGGTCGCGTTGCGCTTGGCGCTGGCGCAGGCTGGATGAAAGAAGAATTTGATCTGCAGGGTCAAGATTTCTCAAATCGAGGTAAGCGTCTGACCGAAATGGTCGAAGCGTTACGCGCCATGTGGCAAGGCGGTTGGGTTGAGTTTCATGGTGAGTATTACGACATTCCGTCGGTGACAATGGAACCACATCCACCCTCTCGGGTACCGATCTATATCGGTGGTCATACTGATGCCGCTTTGAAGCGTGCCGCCAAAGTTGGCGACGGGTGGATCGGTAACGCTTATCCGGTTGAAGAAGCTGAGATGTATATCAAGAAACTTCAAGGATATTTGCGGGAGTATGGACGCGAGAATGACGATTTCGAAATCATTTGTGGTCTCTACGCAATGCCGACTGCTGATCTATACAAACGCGCCGAAGAAGAGATGGGGATGACCGGAACTTTGTGTATGCCGTGGGCCTTGGGTAACCCATCAGCTGGCGATCATGCGGGCCTTGAAGAAATGGCGAGTGCTTTCAAGCCCTATATCGAGGATTTCGCCACCAACATTGTCTCGAAGTGTCAATAAAAATTATTGTCGGAGATTCACCCTGGCCAAATGAGTGATTGCATTTCGGTGTAGCACAACATGCCGAAATCGCCGCCGTCACGTCCTACTCCGCTCATCTTGAAACCACCGAATGGTGCTTCGTGATTTCGCTGGGCAGAGTTGATGCCGACGTTGCCGCTGCGAAGTTGGCGGGCAATGCGGTAGGCGCGATCTGTGTCCTGTGAAAAGACATAGTCGTATAAACCGAATTCGGTTCCATTGGCGATGGCGATACCTTCGTCTTCGTCGTCAAAAGGAATGACGACAACAACTGGTCCGAAGATTTCTTCTTGCACCGGCGACATATCGGAGCGACAGCCAGCAATCAGTGTTGGAGCAACGTAGAAGCCGCGTTCCATATGCGAGGGCCGACGGCCATCAACGATGATTTCTGCGCCCTCATCGGCGCCAGCTTGGATGTAACTTTCAATGCGCCCACGCTGAGCGGCTGAGATAACAGGACCGACCAAAGTGTCCATCGCAGTTGGATCACCGACCTTTAAGTTGGGGGCAATGGCCGCAAGTGCGGCAACCAATTCGTCATAACGACTGCGATGCACAATTGCCCGCGTCGGTGCGGTGCAAATTTGGCCGCTATGAAATGACCAAACGCTTTGGATGGCTCCAACTGCTTTGGCTAAATCGGCGTCATGCAAAACGAGACCGGCGCCTTTGCCACCGAGTTCCAGCAACTGCCGCTTCATGGTTGCGGCTCCCGCCTCCATGATTCGTACTCCGACGCCAGTTGAACCAGTGAACGAGACCATGTCCACGTTGGGACTCGTTGTCAAAGCTGCAGCGGGGGCTGGCTTTGATGAAGTGATGACATTGACGACACCTGGGGGAAAGCCAACTGCGTGCATGATTTCGGCGAGTTCAATAATCGCCAGCGGATCCTGCGGTGCTGGCTTCATCACCACGGTGCAACCCACTGCTAAGGCTGGAGCAATTTTGCCGACCATATTCACGAGAGGAAAGTTGTAGGGCGAGATACATGCCACGACGCCAACTGGTTGGCGATGGACAACTCCACCGATCAACCCACCGGCTGCCAATGGGGTTGCCTGCATGACTGAGGGAGGTAAAGCAATATCCCAACTGCGCGTAGCGCTGCGCGCGTAGCGCTCGCAGCGTTCGATTGCGACTGGTACTTGCATACGCGATCCAACCATTGCCGTTGCCCCAGTTTCACTGATGATCAGTGGAACTAAATCTCCTTGTCGCTCGCGCAAGGTGTCGGCTAAGGCCTGCAATAGTCGCGCCCTCTCGGTGGGAGGGGTGCGCCACCATGCGGGAAAAGCGTCTTGAGCCGCTTGGGCAGCAGCCTCGGCCTGGGCAACTGAGGCTTCAGGGGCATACCCCACGATTTCTTCAGTGGCTGGATTGACTACCGCACAGGTACCTTCATCCCCGACGACCCATTGACCCCCAATGAGCAATTTGTAGGTCTTGTCAATACTTGCCGTGGACTGAGACATGTGGTTTTCTCCTCGTGCGAATGCGATGCTAAGGCTACAATCTGACGCATCGTCAGATTCCATCGCAAGAAGATTAAATGGGACTCTGGGGTAACTCAAACTCTGAAAGAAGCAGGCACAAGATGTTCGACATCGTGATTCGTGGTGGGATTGTTATTGACGGAACTGGCGCGCCCAGTCGTCAAGCAGATATCGCAATTAAGGACGGGCGGATTGTCGCCGTTGGCGTGGTCGATGAGACCGGGGTTGAGGTCATTGATGCCACGGGAATGATGGTGACGCCAGGTTTCATTGATCCACACACCCATTACGATGCCCAACTTTTGTGGGATCCAACGGCTAGTCCATCAAGTGTTCACGGAGTGACGACAATCGTTGGTGGCAACTGTGGGTTTACCCTTGCCCCGCTGTTACCAGGAGACGCTGACTACTTACGCAAGATGATGTCCAAAGTCGAAGGTATGCCTTTGGCCGCTCTCGAAAACGGAACTGATTGGTCATGGGAATCGTTCGCCGAATATCTCGGCCGGCTTGAAGGAAATATTTCCGTGAACGCCGGTTTTCTTGTCGGACACTGTGCAATTCGACGCTATGTCATGGGTCCGGCCGCCGTTGGCGAAGAGGCGTCGGCTGAAACTATCGTCGCCATGCGCGCCGAATTAGCGAAGTCAATCAAGGCTGGCGCTCTGGGCTTTTCATTTACCAACAGCACCTCACACAGTGATGGTGATGGCGAACCCGTGGCTAGCCGATGGGCAACTCATGATGAACTTTTGGCATTATGCGAAGAAGTGAGTTTGCATGAGGGGACAACCCTTGAGGGAATCGTGCCCGGCTGTTTGGATCGATTCGCTGATGATGAGATTGAGTTGCTTGGCAAAATGAGCGCTGTCGCCAATCGTCCGATGAACTGGAATGTTCTCACGGTTGATTCACGTGAACCAGATCGGGTGGCACGGCAAATATCGGCCTATGACCGTTCGCTAGAACTTGGTGGACGAGTCATCGCTCTGACAATGCCAGTTCAAGTCCCCATGAATATGAGTTTCTTAAACTTTTGTGGACTCTGGCTATTGCCGGGCTGGCAAAAAATACTGGGTGTGCCGTTGGCGCAACGCATCGAAACTCTCAAGGATCCAGATACTCGCGTCTTCCTACTAGAAAACAGTTTGTCGCAGGCCGCTGGAGTCTTTCGGCGTCTCGCCGACTGGGGGGATTACATCATCGGCGATACATATTCGGAGGCGAACGAAGGTCTCAAGGGTCGTACAGTTCGCGAGATAGCGCAAGAACGATCCAAGAGTTCTTTTGGAACCCTGTTGGACATTGTGATCGCCGATGATCTGCAAACAATTTTGTGGCCTCAACCCCAAGATGACGATGCCGAGTCGTGGCGCATGCGTGCCGAACTATGGCAGGACGGACGAGCCTTGATCGGTGGATCGGATGCTGGCGCGCACCTTGACCGAATGTGTGGCGCGCCGTACCCGACGCGTTGGCTGGCAGATTGTATTCGCGGTCGCAAATTGGTATCAGTTGAATATGCCGTGCAGATGATGACCTCACAGCCAGCCAAATTATTCGGGCTCGTGGATCGTGGTGAATTACGAGTTGGAGCGCATGGAGACATCGTTATTTTTGATGCAGATGAAATTGCTTCAGAGCAAGCCAAGTTGGTCACTGACCTGCCTGGTGATTCATCGCGCCTCAGCGCCGGCTCAATGGGAGTCAAACGAGTTCTCGTGAACGGAGTCACCATTGTTGAGAA
>WLTJ01000169.1 GCA_009705435.1 Actinomycetota bacterium
TACCTTGATTCCTCTGGTGAATCAAGCGGCTCGCTAAGTGCTCTAACTGGGTTTCATCTGCGCGCTCTCGCGCGAAATCTTGATGAAAGTTCCCGAATCTTTCTTGCTCACCACTCGAAAGCGGTAATTAACTCCACTCTTCAAGCCACTGACTCGCGTCTGTTCTCTAGTGTCTACTTCAGGCCCATTTTTCCACGACAATAAATCTGTGCTGTACTGAATCAGATACGAATCCATCAGTGAGCTCTCAAGACCACTGCCCCAACTCACCTTGACTGACCCCGTTGTTGGTCCAGCCGTCAGCGTAGGAACGACATTCGCCACGGGGCCTTTGGTGTTGATCGCTAGGCGGGGCCCTGACGCAGTGCTGTATCCACCAGTGTTTCCTGAGATCACATCCAGGTAATACGTTGCTCCCTTGACCAGGTTGGATAAAGGACATGCGAGATTTGCCGTGCTACACGACATGACGGGGCTATCACCGCTAGGTCTGAGATAAGCCCGAGCGATATGTGTCGTCGCCACGCTTCCACTGGTGGCCGCCGACCAACTCACAGTTCCAGTTCTCGTTGTCGTGCCAGAGATACTCGCTGCAACGTTTGTTGGAGACTGAGGAATTTCTGGCACTCCGAGCAATAGCGCAGCGTTGATGATCCCCCAAACACCTTGAACTACAAAGGTTTGATTACTTTGATCTGTAATCCGATCTTCAACCTCGGCAGGGGTGAGAAGCGGCTCTTTGGAGAGCATTAGCGCCACTATTCCAGCCACATATGGAGTAGCCATACTGGTGCCACTCTTCTCACGATAGGTGGGTAAGCCGGGTCCTGTCACCCCAGCATTCATCGTTGATTTGATGTATTCACCTGGCGCAGCAATATCTACCAAAGGACCATCGTTAGAGAAGTCCGGCTGTCCCCCAGCGCTATTGCTTGCGCCAACTGTGATCACACCATTGCAATTTGCCGGCGTCGTCGTTGATGCATCAGTGCCAGCGTTCCCAGCAGCAACAACTATCACCGTTCCTCTACTGTTTGCGTCATTAATAGCCGTTTGATACGCCGGCGTACAAGCACCTACGCCGCCGAGTGAAAGATTGATCACCCGAGCAGGAGTGGGGTTGGACAGGGCCCCAACGCCTTCTCCAACGGTCCCCCCAGACGCCCAAATAATGCCAGCAATGATGTCCGAATCGAAGCCACCACCATGACCTAGCACTCGGACATGTTGCACCTTGACTCGAGACGCAACACCGATCACGCCGAGAGAATTATTCCCTAACGCATTGATGATTCCAGCGACGTGTGTGCCGTGCCAACTACTACACAATTCAGGAGAATTCTGGTCGCATCCATCCTCCCAGTCGCCTTCATCAGATGGATCTGAATCACGACCATCACCATCGCCGGCGAAGTCATCATCTGAGTTAGTTATCATGTCGTATCCAGGGACTGTCTGACCCACAAGATCCGGATGATCTGTTGAACCTGTATCAAGAACCGCGACCACAATTTCTGGATTACCACGAGTCGCCAACCACGCTTTTTGCGCCTGAACTCCATAGGTGCCATTGAGGCCCCATAGATCAGAGTTCACATAGAAGGGATCATTGGGATTGAATAAAGGAGGAGTACCTGAAACCCGCGGAGAGGCAGACCCAGTACCACTAGAATTTTTCGCCGCCACTGAAATCCAATACGTCGATCCATTAGAAAGCCCAGTGATTTCACAACTCTTACCCGTCGTCACACAACTTGCGACCGTCGACCCACTGCTCGAGGAAGAATAGGCGCGAACGGTATAACTCGTGATGGCGCTTGTGCCTTGGTTTACTGGCGTCACCCAACTAACCGAAATTCTTCCTGAGAAGGGCTTGAGAGTAATTTTAGTCGGAGAACTTGGGACACTCTGAGGAGTTGCCATTGTGTTCTGACTGACGATTGGTGTCAATGAAGGCGTGACATCGCTAGGAACACTCATCTGCAAATCAGGCTCTGCCCATTCAATGCGCGGATCGGCAGTCAATCGAACTGCCATCTTGCGAGCCTCACTGACACTCACAGCACGGTCTAACAGAACAGTTGTCATGCCCAGACCAATATCAAGCCCTGGAGTTAAGTGCTCACCGACGAGAGCTGAACCAGTTGCCGTCATCGGAGATTCTGTCAACGCAACATCTTGTTCATAGGACACGATCAACTGAGAAACAAGGTCACTTCCCCGCTCAAGTACTGTTTCAAGAGAGCCGACAGTGGCTTGCACTGTGGTGCCGGGAATAACGCACACGCCAAGAAAAAATGTCCCACACGCAACGGAGGCTTTCAGCCTTTTCATTAACTTAAGGCTACCCCCACTGGAGACAAACCTGCGAGGCAGGAAACGCTGTTGGCTATTCCTCTGAAGGTGCTTGCGCCGCTCGCTTCTGCAACTCATTGACCACACTGGCATCAGCCAAGGTGGTCGTATCGCCCAAGTTACGTCCTTCGGCTACATCGCGTAATAAGCGACGCATGATTTTGCCACTGCGCGTCTTAGGTAACTCGGGGGTGAAATAAATCATCTTTGGCTTAGCGATTGCACCGATCTCTTTTGCCACATGGTTGCGCAAATCACTTTCATTCACGTCAAACCCAGTACGCAATGTGACATAGGCAATGATCGCTTGACCAGTTGTCGGATCATTTGCCCCGACAACGGCCGCCTCAGCGACTGCCTGGTGAGATACCAATGCACTTTCAACCTCAGTGGTTGAAATACGATGCCCACTGACATTCATCACGTCGTCAACACGACCGAGTAACCAGAGATATCCCTCAACATCGAGTTTGGCTCCATCGCCTGCGAAGTAGCGACCAGGAAAACGACTCCAATATGTTTCTTGGTAACGATCGGGATCATTCCAAAGTCCACGCAACATCCCAGGCCATGGACGCGTGAGAGTTAAATATCCACCACCATGTTCAACACGGTTTCCGGCATCATCAACAACTTCGGCTGAGATCCCTGGGATCGGAAAAGTTGCTGAACCTGGCTTGAGCGTCGTGGCACCAGGCAAGGGACTAATCATGATGCCCCCAGTTTCGGTTTGCCACCATGTGTCAACAACCGGACATTCGCCGCGACCAATGGTGTCGCGATACCACATCCAAGCCTCGGGATTTATCGGTTCACCAACCGAGCCCAACAAACGCAACGATGACATATTGTGCTTAGCGGGTTCCTCATCACCCCACTTCATAAAAGTGCGGATGGCTGTCGGAGCAGTGTAAAAAATCGTCACGCCGTATTTCTCTACAATTGACCACAGGCGATCGTTTGCTGGATAGTTGGGTACGCCCTCATAAATCACTTGCGTGGCACCATTTGATAATGGTCCATAGACGATGTAACTGTGGCCAGTGATCCAACCCACATCGGCTGTACACCAATAGACATCTGTCTCAGGGTGAAGATCAAAGACATACTTATGTGTATAGGTCACGTGAGTGAGATAGCCACCCGTGGTGTGCATAATGCCCTTGGGTTTGCCTGTAGTCCCAGATGTATACAACAGGAAGAGCAACTGTTCACTATCCATTGCCTCGGCCACGCACAGAGGATCTGCCTTTGACATCAAGTCGTGATACCAGTGATCACGACCAGCGACCATATTCACTTCATTGCCCCCACGCTTGACAACAACCACATGTTCAATCGTTGGCGTATTCGCTATCGCTTCATCGGCGGCAGGCTTGAGAGCGAACACATCTCCACGGCGATACCCCCCATCGGCAGTAATCAAAACTTTTGCTTCGGCATCATTGATGCGATCAGCTAACGCTTGCGATGAGAAACCACCAAAGACCACGCTGTGGGCTGCACCGATGCGCGCGCAGGCCAACATGGCAACGGCTGCTTCAGGAATCATCGGCAAATAAATGTTGACACGATCGCCCTTGTTGACGCCGAGAGATTTCAAGACATTAGAAAACTTTTGTACCTCATCAAGTAACTGCGAATAAGTGATAGTGCGGGTATCGCCTGGCTCGCCCTCCCAATGGATGGCTACCTTGTCCCCCTTGCCAGCCAATACATGACGGTCTAGACAGTTGTATGAGACGTTGAGCTTGCCACCGATGAACCACTTCGCATAAGGAAGATCCCACTCACAGATGGTGTGCCAGTCCTGATCCCAGTGCAGCAGTTCAGCCGCCTGTTGCGCCCAAAAGCCTTCGTCATCAGCTGCAGCCTGATCATAGAGATGAGTCCCGACGGCTAATGAGTTTTTCTTGAAGTCCGCTGATGGTGCGAACTTCCGATTCTCCAATAACAGATCGTCGATATTTACTGGCGTGTCATCGGTTGACATATTTCTCCCATACAAAAGTCGAGATTTTCAATTCATTTCTCGCAGATAACTCTAGGCGACTAGACATAAGGGGTCATGTCTGAA
>WLTJ01000017.1 GCA_009705435.1 Actinomycetota bacterium
ACGCCAAGGAAGAAGTCTGGTGACTGTCGCCATTGTTTAAGTATCGCAGGCAGGAATCAAATATTGCGACTACGAGTCAGAAGGAAAAGAGAGCCTCAATGGGAGTGGAGCCCAATTTAAGTCGCCCGGCGAGGGAGGGCAGTTCAATAAGCACGGCTAGAGCAACGATCTCGGCACCCAACGCTGATGCCAAACGACAAGTTGCAGCGGCAGTTCCGCCAGTGGCTAAAACATCATCAACGATGAGAACTCTTTGTCTAGGTTGAATTGCGTCTCGGTGTATTTCCAGTTTGTCCGAACCGTACTCAAGGTTGTATTCCTCGCGCACGACTGCCCACGGTAGTTTCCCCGCTTTTCGTACAGGGATAAAACCGGCACCAAGAGCGACCGCTATCGGTGCCCCGAGGATGAAACCACGGGCCTCCACACCGATCACGAGGTCAATTTTCTGGTCGACAAAACGCTCCGCAAGAAGGTCAATGCAAGATGTGAAAGCCTGGGGATGGCTGAGTAATGGCGTGATATCTCGAAAGGTCACTCCAACTGTTGGATAATCTGCAATCGCACGAATCAGATTTTTGAGCGCTTCAATGTCCATCGCGTCGATTGTCCCTCTAGCGTCGTCGCTTTTTGCGTGGACGTGGCGGATGCGTCAATAATGCCTCGGAGGTGGGAGTGAGGATGTTGGTTTGCACTCCGTCTGTAGTCGAAGCTTGGCGGCGTACTGATTTCGCTCCAGTTGCTGTTCCTGACAGGACCATATGAGCGAGTTCAGCGCCTACCGCGCGGGAACCTCTGAAATTGCGGAAACCTACCTCTCGCTCTTTAATCAGTGAGAGTAAAGGAGACGCAATGTAGATCGACGAATAAGAACCGGTGAGCAATCCAACCAAAAGAGCAATCGCAAACTCGCGTAATGCGATCGCGCCGAGAACACCAGCACCTAGGACGAGCAGCGATAAAACTGGAAGCACAGCTGCCAAGGAGGTATTGATCGAACGCATCAGCACCTGGTTCATCGATACATTCGTGATGTTGGCCATCGATGTTTTTGAACCCGCGAACTTCTCTAGGTTGTCTTTGACCTTGTCAAACACAACGATCGTGTCGTACAACGAGAATCCCAAGATGGTGAGAAAGGCCACCACTGTTGCGGGAGTTACCTCAAAGCCAATGAGTGAGTAGACGCCGACACTGATCAGTACATCGTGGAGCATCGCTAAAATTGCCGCCAGGGCCATGCGCCATTCAAAGCGCCATGCGATGTACAACGAAACCAAGACGATGAAAGCAATGAGCGCTCGAATAGCCTTTTCTGTAATTGAACGTCCCCACGATGAACTCACGGAACTTACGGAGACCTCATTGGCATCGGTTTTTGAAGCTGCCGCCAAATCGTCTTTGACTTTGAGTTGCAGTTCAGGAGTTTGATCGCCTACTTGAATTCGTAAGGATTTCGTGGATCCATTTGTCAAGATCTGGATCTTTGCATTATCGGCTTCAATCCCATTACTAGAAAGAACGGTACGGGCCGCATCAGTATCCATTGTTGCGGTGACTGGGACTTGCCAAGCCACACCGCCCTCAAAGTCGATACCGAGATTTAAGCCACGTGTGAATAATGAGCCAATAGTCATCAAGATAAGAACTAACGAGATTGTGAAGCCAATCATTTTCTTACCCATAAAGTCGAAGGATGTTTCACCATGGTAGAGGCGCCCAAAAGCGCCGCGTCGTTGAACAGTGTTCACTTCTTCCATCAGGCACCCCCTACAGGCTGAACCGTATTATCAATGCCGAAGAAGCGACCCCGTTGCAGCCTTTTGTTGCGCGAAAGTAGCAACATCGCTGGGCGGGTGAAAAACCAGGCGATGACGATATCGCACATGGTGGAAAGCCCTAAGAAGAATGCGAAACCGCGCACCGATCCAACTGTGAGGTACCACAAAGTAAATGCACCAATGAGGGAGACAATGTCAGCGGCCAAAATTGTGCGCCAAGCGGATTTGAAACCTCGTTCGGCAGAGTTTTTCAGGCTTCGACCAGTTTTCAACTCGTCTTTCAGCTTTTCAAAAAATACGACGTACGAGTCCACAGTGACTCCAACGGAGACAATAATTCCTGCGATGCCAGACAGACTCAGCGCTAGGCCATTTGTGCTCGAGAGCAGAGAGATGACATTCCATTGAGTGAGACCGGAGAGTGTGATTCCTAAGATCACCACAAGTGCCAAGGATCGGTAATACAGCAACATGAAGAGCAAAACCAATGCCACACCAATGAGGCCGGAAACAATCGCTGCGTGGAGAGAGTCTTCACCGAGAGTCGGTGAGACGAACTGCACTGCTTGCACTTCAAGACGTACCGGCAATGAACCACTCTTAAGAACTCGAGCCAAATCCTTTGCTTCGGATTCTTTGAAACTACCCGTGATGTCTACACCACCAGAAAATGATGGTTGATTGACGCTTGGGGCCGATTGAACAACTCCGTCAAGAACGATCGCCATACGACCTGTCGGACAGACCGTGGTTTTGGCGTAGCACTGTGCGGCGCCAATATTCCATAAATCCGCACCAGTGGAACCATTGCGCAAAGTTACGCGTACTCCCCACCCGCTTTGAATGATGTCAGCCTTGGCGTCGTTGTTGAAGACTTCGCCGGTCCCGAAGGCTGGTCCGAGTTGGTAGGTCTCCGAGCCATCGGTGTTATCAACGATGATGATGGCGTTGGGGTCTGAGGGGTCACCGAGGAGGGTGGAGGGATCAATGCTTGAAGTTGGGGCTTGCGCTGTTGGGGCCTCAGTCGCCGCTGAACCGTCGTCAGTCGTCACGACAGTGTCACTGGGCTCACTTGAGGTTGTAACTGGTGCATCTGTCGAACCGGGCGTACTTCCCAGGACCGTTGAGGCGACCATGGGCAATGAACGAGATGGTCCACCACCGAGAGTTGTAGTGGGCGCTGGGATGGTCGTGGTGACTCCACCGAGTGTTGAGGTCACGGCGATGGTGCTGTCAGTGGCAAGGGTCGTCGTTGGATCACTTCCACTGCTTGTTGTCGTACTTGCATTCGGATCTGTTGGAGTTTTCTGGAGAGCTCCAAGTACAGGACGAAGAAGAACGGCGCCCGTTACTTGAACGAGGCGGAGTGCCTCCTCCTGATTAGCGACACCTGGCAAGTTGACCACTATCGCATTTCCTTGACGAATGATTTCCGGTTCGGCCACTCCCAGAGAGTCGATTCGCTCGCGAATTCGTTCAACGGCAAGATCAAGGCTGACCGAGTCGAACTCGCCGACTGGCTCTTGGGTGACCGAAATTCCGCCCTGTAAATCAAGTCCTAAAGCGGGTTCGTTACCGGCCACAACATTGCCGGCGAAGGATCCTAGAACCACTACCAATAGACCCGTAAGGGAGAAGACGAGACGACGTGTCATGACTGGTGATGTCACTGCACTTCTGGATCTTGGGCGTCATCAATGATTGCGCCACCTGCGGGCTCGATAGTCGGATTGATGCGACGCAGCAATGAATTTCGAGCAACTCGAATTTCGGTTCCTTCTGCGATCTCGAGCCACACCGTGTCCCCATCAAGGGCATTGACGAAGCCGTACATACCTGAGTTGGTAATGACCTCGTCACCTTCGCTGATCTCGCGCTGAAGTGACTGCGACTCCTTCAAGCGGCGTCGCTGGGGACGAATCATTAAGAAATACATCGCTCCACCGATGGCGGCCATGAATAACAAAGTTACGGCGAAACTACCGCCGCTCTTTTGTTCGGTTGCGGCGGAGATGAGTGAAAAAGTGTAAGAGGTCGGCATCGGTAGTCCAAAGATTGAGGGGCAAGAACGAACCAAATCCTAGTGGGCGAGCCTCGTTTTGTGGCACTCCTCAGGTGAGAGCGCCCACAGAATGGCGTTTAGCCCCATACTTTGAGTACTTCCTGCCTCAATGACGCAAATTTGCCTGCTGAAATCGCGTCTCGCATCTGTTTCATGAGGTCTAAAGTCCAGGAAATGTTGTGCAGGCTGAGCAAACGAGCCGCTGTGGGTTCATTGACTTGGAAAAGGTGACGCAGGTATCCCCTGCTATGGCGACTGCACACATCGCAAGGACAGGAGTCGTCTAGGGGACGGTCATCAAGCACATGGGCGGCATTCTTGATATGTAGTTTTCCATCTTTAGTGAAGGCGGTTCCGTGGCGACCGATCCTTGTTTGCATCACACAATCAAACTGATCAACCCCGAGTCCAACAGCCTCCACCAAAGAAGCCGGATCGCCAACGCCCATCAGATAGCGCGGTCGGTGCGTTGGGAGATGTTCAAGGGCCGCAGCTAAAGCCGGCAACATTTCTTGGCGCGTTTCTCCGACCGATAGTCCTCCAATGCCGTAGCCATCGAAGCCGCTGACATCACCGCTTGTGACACTCACCGTGCGTTGAGCGCTTTCGGCGCGCATTGCTAGATCGGTCCCCCCTTGCACAATGCCAAACAGCGCTTGATCGGTTCGCTGATGTACGGCATGAGCGCGTTGAGCCCACGCCGAAGTTCGTTCAAGAGCTAAGCGGAGAACTGACGGTGGAGAGGGCAGTGGTGCGCACACATCAAGCACCATTTGGATATCTGCGCCGAGAAGTTCTTGAGTCGCCACGGCCGATTCTGGCGTGAAGCGATGAAAACTTCCGTCGTATGTCGAACGGAACGTAACGCCATCGTCATCCACTTTGGGGTCCAAGGAAAAAACTTGAAAACCACCCGAGTCGGTGAGAGTCAAACCTTTCCAACCGGCGAATTTTCCAAGCCCTCCGAAATGAGCAATCGTTTCCGCACCTGGACGAAGCATCAAGTGATACGTATTTCCCAAAACAATTTCCGCCCCTAGGGCTTCGTAATCGCTGGCACTGAGATACTTGATTGCTCCCCGAGTACCAACGGGCATAAAGCAGGGAAATTGGTAAGAGCCGTTCGCTGTCGTCGCGACACCTGTGCGAGATGCGCCATCAGTGGCGGTGATATTTAAGGTAACGGGATGCATTAGGGACCTTCAGTTGCGTGGCGGTCGAGCAACATTGCGTCACCCAAGGAAAGGAAACGGTATCCAGATTCCAACGCCGTTGCATATATGTCTCGCCAACGATCCCCGATAAAGGCGTCAATCATCAGCAATAAGGTGGTTCGTGGGAGATGAAAGTTGGTCATCATCATGTCCACCGCTTGCCAATCAAAGCCCCGGTGAATAAAGAGGTTGGTGCGTCCCGACAATTCATCGCGAGCGATAGCACTCTCCAAAGATCGTACCGCTGTGGTCCCAACGGCGATCACCCTCTGTGCCTTATCAACTTGCTCCATCACATGCTCGGAGACTGAATAAAACTCCGTATGCATTTTGTGGTCAAGAGGATCTTCGACCTGGATTGGTTGAAAAGTATCTAAACCAACGACAAGTTCAACGTGTGCAATTTCAATTCCCCTATCAGAGAGAGTTTGCAAAAGTCTTGCTGTGAAATGTAATCCAGCGGTTGGAGCCGCGGCCGAAGCAGGGCGACGAGAGTAAACAGTTTGATATCGATCGCTCGAAGGCAATGCACTGGTTATGTAGGGAGGTAGTGGAATTTCACCAATTTTGTTCAGTAACTCCAAAATGTCGCCAGTAAAACACAATTCAACAATAAAAGAGTCCGATTCTTCCGCCCTTCCATGGAAAATTACTTCAGTGCCAGACTGTGCATGATGCAGAACTTCGCCTTCCCGTAACCGCCCTCCTGGACGCACGAGGGCTGTCCAACGTGTTGACGTCGGAGTCAAAGGATCAAGTAGCAGGACCTCAACGGCGCCTCCACTTGCACGTTGCAGACGCAATCTGCCTGGGATGACTTTGGTGTCATTAACAACCAGCAAATCACCGGCTCGCAGATAGTCAGGCAAGTGATGCACCTGACGATGTTCAACCCTGAGCGATCCCGCACTTCGGCCACAGTCAACAAGGAGGCGCGCAGCATCTCGAGGTTCACTCGGTATCTGGGCGATGCGATCGAGGGGAAGTTCGTAATCAAAATCTGAAAGCTTCATGACCCAACTTTAGGAAAACAAACCAGGTGACTGGGCGGGAGCAGTTAATCCGAGATGCTCCCAAGCCACGGGCATAGCCACCCGACCCCGTGGCGTTCGAGCTATGAAACCCTTTTGAATGAGAAATGGTTCATAGACATCTTCAAGCGTTTCTGGTTGCTCACCGATACCGATTGCCAATGTAGATAGTCCGACTGGTCCCCCGTTGAACTGTTTGCACAGCGACGTCAAAATTGCACGGTCAACTTTGTCAAGTCCGCAATTGTCAACGCCGAAGACCGCAAGGCCTTCATCGGCGATCGCACCGTTAATCTTGCCATCGCTGCGTACCTCGGCGAAGTCACGGACTCGTCGTAGGAGCCTGTTGGCGATACGCGGAGTACCGCGGCTGCGAGTGGCGATGAGTCGGGTTCCATCTTCATCAATAGCTACATGGAGAATTCCCGCAGCCCGTCGGACGATGGCGTCAAGTTCATTGTCATCGTAATAATCAAGACGCGCCACGAGACCAAAACGATCACGTAGCGGTCCAGTGATCATTCCAGTTCGCGTTGTAGCACCGACCAATGTGAATTTCGGTAGCGCCAAACGAATGCTCGATGCGGCCGGTCCTTTACCGACAACGATGTCTAGTTTGAAATCTTCCATCGCTGGATAGAGGATCTCTTCCACGACGCGGCTCAAGCGGTGAATTTCGTCAATGAATAAAACGTCTGAGGGCTCAAGTTTGGTCAATATCGCTGCCAGGTCACCAGCTCTTTCCAGCGCGGGTCCAGACGTGATGTGCAGGCGCACTCCCATTTCCGCGGCGATGATTCCCGACAAGGTGGTCTTGCCTAGTCCCGGAGGACCTGCAAAGAGAAGATGATCGGCGGCCTCGCCTCGTTTGCGGGCTGCCTCAAGAACAATATTGAGTTTCTCTTTTAGTTCTCGCTGTCCAATGAATTCCTCAAGATGTTTCGGCCGTAATCCGGATTCATCGGACTCTTCAACAACATCGTTGACCTGTGGATCGAGAAACTCATCCCGCACGACGAACTCCTAACATTTGTAAAGCATCCCGCAGAAGGGTTTCGGCACTTTCTTGTGCAGGCAGTTCGCGCAAAACCTCACGAATCTCGCCCTCGGTGTAACCAAGACCAAGTAACGCCTCGCGCACATCAGAGACAACTGACGAACGACCTGAGTGACCAGTTTGAGAATCATGCAAGAGAGGCAGTGATAAACGATTCTTTAGTTCAATCAGCAAACGTTCAGCAGTTTTCTTACCGACACCGGGCACAAGAGTGAGTGCTGCAAGATCTCCACTCGCAACCACCTCAAAAAGTGCACTCGGCGCCAAAGTTCCAAGAATTGCCATTGCTAGAGATGGACCAACACCGTGAGTTCCAATAAGCGTTTGAAAAGTTGACTTCTCGTCCCTAGTAAGAAAACCAAAGAGAGTTTGGGCATCCTCGCGAATGTGATGATAGATAAACAAGAACACTGGTGACGTTGGCTCTAGTTCTGCCAAAGTGCGAGGAATCACGGTCACCGAGTAGCCCACTCCTGCTACCTCAATTAATACCGACCCCTCGGGGTGACGTTCTAAAACCGAACCACGCAAGGAGCCAATCATCTCAAGCCGTCTTCCTGCTTCGAACCCGACCATGAATAGTCTCTGCACCCGCAGCGATGAGCTTTTGGTGCATCGGGGCAACTGCGAGATGACACAGAGCTAGAGCAGCCGCATCTGCAGCGTCTGCTGGTTGTGGTAGAGAATTCAGCCCCAAGCGCATCTGAACCATTTTCTGAACCTGAATTTTGTCTGCTCCTCCCCAACCAGTAACAGTTTGCTTGACTTGGTTGGGGGTGTATTGCACGACGTCGCAACCGGCCAGTGCGGCTAAAGCGAGAGCCAGACCACTGGCTTGCCCGACGCTCATGGCGGTGCGAACATTCACTTGAAAGAAAAGTTGCTCAATGACCACGGTCTGTGGGCAAAACTCACTCAGAAGCAGCGACAAATCGGCATGCAAACTCGCTAAGCGCTCAGGGAGTGGCGACGTCGCAGGAGTTCGCAGAACTCCCATGGAGACACATTGCAATGATTGAGGACCTGAGGAATCAATCACCGCATAACCACAACGGGTCAAACCTGGGTCAATTCCAAGCACCCGATGAACCTGACTCGGGCGCTCAGAGACCGGGGTGGATACGAACATGCGTACGATCCTAACCGATTGCTACGACACCATGCATGAATGTGAGAACCTAGGGTATGAGTCCCCGTGATATCCCAGTAAGTGCCAGACCAGCAGCGCCTGTTTGGCGCAAACACACCCTGTTTTGCGGGATCGCCCTAGCTGTGGTGATTGCCAGTTGCGGCGGTGGGAAGAACTCACAATCTGTTGATTCAACGACAGTCCCCCAAGACTCGACCTCCGTACCCACGCAAGACCCTCCCACTTGCTCAGTATCGGGCGTCTTAGCCTGCTTGCTCCCGTGGCCGAGTAATCGACTCACCGTGGCGGACTCATCAACGATGACTGGATTACGTTTGGCGATTCCATCTGACGCTGTGCCGGTGAATATTGATGGCATTGCTATGGATGTCACAGACCAAAATCGTGCCGATGGATTCTCGCCGAACTCGGTGATCGTCTTTGAGGCACCAGGTGTCGATTTACTGGGAAGCGGTGTAGGCGATTCAACTGATATTGGGCGCTCTTTGGAGGATTCGAACCCGATCAAGATTGTTGATCAGCAGACACAAGAGAAGTGGCCATTTTGGGGAGAGTTGGATGTTCAATCTCAATTAGTCACCTTGCGTCCGGCGACAGCATTTCTTGAAGGGCACACGTACGAGATCACTATTGGGTCACTCCTGACCGGAACCGGCGGAGTTGAAGTACCTCTCGCGACATCGCAGTGGTCCTTCACGATCGCTAGTGAACAATCTTTATCTGGACGATTGCTGCATGAGCGCTCAGTGGCTTATGAACAAATCGGTGATGGTGCGCCAGCCTTCAAGGTTGACTCGGTGACTGAAGGTTCTGTGCGAACCGTCGAAGGAACTTTTGACATTCCGAACTTTTTGTCTAATGACGGATCGCCTGGTGGTCATCTTTTATTTGATGATGCCGGAAATCCGATGATCAACGAGGAGTTCCCCAAGTATCCCGCCGCCTTTCGATGCGTCGTTCCCAACCAAGTCAATGCTCCCGTGCCAGCGCTGTTATACGGTCACGGACTCTTGGGTGATCGCGGTCAAGTGGATTTCTTTGGAACGTTTGCCGGACAGGGTCTCATCACAGGTTGTGCGGTTGATTGGCTGGGAATGGCAAGTGAAGATATCGTCAACCTCGCTGAGATTTTGGCTGATATGAGTCGTTTCAATGAACAGGCAGATCGAATGCTGCAGGGTCTCATTGCATTTCAATTACTTGGGCGACTGACTAATAGTGCCGATGGTTTCGTGACTGATCCTGCCTTTCAAAATGCTGATGGCTCGCCAATTATTGCCCAAGATTCAACAGTTTTTGTTGGTAACAGCCAAGGTGGCATTCTCGGGGGTGCCGCCTCAGCGATATCAACGGAATGGAAGCGGGCGGTCCTGGGAGTGCCAGGAATGAATTATTCATTACTGCTCCCACGATCAAGCGACTGGCCACAATTTCAGGTTGCCTATGAGGCTGCCTACCTTGAGAGTCAAGATCGCTTGATGGCGTTGGTCCTGGCACAGTTGTTGTGGGATCGGGGAGAAAATAGTGCTTATGCGCAACACCTTTCGGCCAATCCATATCCGGGCATTGAAAAGAAAGATGTTCTCTTAGTGGGCGCCTTCGGGGATCATCAAGTCGCCAATGTGTCCACTGAAGTATTGGCGCGCACGATAGGTGCAAGGGTCCACTCCCCGGCCTTACTGGATGGTCGGAGTTCCGATGTTGTGCCTTTGTGGGGTATTGAGCCAATCACTTATCCCTATTCAGGAACAGCCTTAGTCATGTGGGATTATGGCACTCCCGCTCCACCGATCGGACCCCAGCCGCCCAGCGAGCCCGAATTCGGCCTTGACCCGCACGGCGCTGGAAGTGATGAAGCACTTGTACTTGTTCAAGCGCTGGGCTATCTCTTATCGGCAGGATTGCAGAATGTATGTGGCGAAGGTCCGTGTATCGGAACACAAATTGATTCGCAGTAACTCACTCAACTGATTGATTCCATTATCTCGTCACTGATATCGAAATTCGCATACACGTCTTGAACATCATCGTTTTCTTCGAGCGCTTCAACCACTCTGATGATTTTGGCGGCAGTGTCGGCGTCGGTGACAGCGATGGTGTTTGATGAAACCATTGTTGATTCTGCGGAGAGAACTTCAATGCCTGCGGCTTCTAAGGCAGTTTTCACTTCGTAAACAACGTTTGGTTCACTAAGAATTCGCCACGATTCGCCGTCACGACTGATGTCATCTGCTCCAGCCTCAAGAGCCGCCATCATGATTTCGTCTTCTGGAGCGACCCCTGCAACATAGATGACTCCTCGTCGACTGAACTGCCAGCCAACAGCGCCTGGTTCTGCCATAGCGCCACCAAGTTTTGAAAAAATATTGCGCACATCGGCACCGGTACGGTTGCGATTATTCGTCAAGGTGTCGACCATCATCGCTACTCCGCCTGGTGCATACCCCTCATAGGTGATGGACTCATAGTTTTCGCCTTGGACATCGCCACTACCCCTCTTAACGGCACGATCAATGGCGTCGTTGGTCATCTGCCCTGCTTTTGCTTTCTGGATGACCGTGCGCAAAGTTGCATTCGAGGAAAGATCGGCGCCGCCTTCACGGGCCGCAACCTCTATCTGTCGAGCGATCTTGGCGAATAATTTTCCGCGCGCCTGATCCGCTGCACCCTTCTTATGTTTAATTGTTGCCCATTTTGAATGTCCGGACATGGTCTACCTCGGGTTCGTGACGGAGAAGTTCTCGACTAATGAAAGAAAGATTCTATGGATACGCAAGTCTGACACGAGTTCAGGATGAAATGAGCATGCCAACGCATTGCCCGAACGAACAAGAACAGGCCGATCGCCCCATGAAGCCAGAACTTCAACATCAGAGCCAACGGCTTCAATGACAGGGGCACGAATAAACAGTGCGTGAAAGGGCGTTTCAAATGAGTGCACGACGATGTCTTGCTCAAAGGAATCATTCTGGCGACCGTATCCATTGCGTCTGACATCTAGCTCTAGCGCACCCAAAGAAATCTGATCGGCGCGCCCATCGAGAATCGTCTCCGCCAACATGATCATCCCCGCACATGTGCCGAACACTGGAAAACCATGTTGAAAACGCTCCTTCAACACTTCGCTTAACCCTGAAGCGACGAGGAGATTGCTCATCGTCGTGCTTTCCCCACCTGGGATCACAAGACCTTGTATCCCATTCAGATCCTCTTGCGTACGAACCAATCGAACTTCAGCGCCGCAATCTCGCAGAGCCTGAGCATGGGCTGCAAACGCTCCTTGAAGCGCCAAAACCCCGATGTGTAATTTTGGTTCCACGCAAGACCTCAATAATTTAGTTGTATTACCAACCGCGTTCTGCATAGCGCTGATTAATTTCGTCCATTCCAATTCCAGTCATCGGTGCGCCGATAGCAGTGCTCACCCGAGCTAACACGTCTGCATCCATAAAGTGCGTGGTCGCTTCAACAATCGCCTTTGCACGTAATGCTGGATTATCACTTTTGAAGATTCCCGACCCAACGAAAACTGAATGTGCTCCAAGTTGCATCGCAAAGGCTGCATCGGCTGGAGTAGCCAGACCTCCGGCACAAAATAGAGGCACAGGCAATTGCCCAGTTTCAGCAATTTCTTGCACGAGTGATAATGGAGCCTGCAAACGCTTTGCCCATTCAAACAATTCTGCTGAATCGGCTGTGCCGATCTTTTTGATGTCACCAAAAATCGATCGTAAATGCCGTACTGCTTCAACAACATTTCCAGTTCCAGCTTCACCTTTGGAGCGGATCATGGCTGCTCCTTCGCTAATGCGGCGTAAGGCTTCACCCAAATTCGTCGCACCGCACACAAACGGAGTCGTAAACTTAAATTTGTCAATGTGATGAGCCTCGTCGGCAGGAGTGAGAACTTCACTCTCATCGATGAAGTCAACGCCTAAAGCCTGAAGGATCTGTGCCTCAACGAAATGGCCGATACGCGCTTTGGCCATGACTGGAATCGTTACGGCTGCTTGGATCCCCTGAATCATTTCTGGGTCACTCATGCGTGCGACTCCCCCATCACGGCGGATATCGGCGGGTACACGCTCAAGAGCCATGACTGCACATGCCCCTGCGTCTTCAGCGATCTTTGCTTGTTCGGGGGTGACGACGTCCATGATCACGCCGCCCTTGAGCATTTCAGCTAAGCCCCTCTTGACGGGGAAAGAACCGGTGACGGAGCGTGAAGAACTTGTTTCCATGTCTTCAGGCTAACGCTGAAGCGGCGAGAGTGACGGTTCGAGAGAATGTGATCAGGGCCACGCCGTTGCGGCGAGGGACTCGCCTGAAGCAACGATGACGGCTTGTTCCTTGCGTATTAATTCAACGAACGTCCGACCTGGAGTCAAAAGAATCGGCTCACCCGTCGCATCGGTCAAAGTCCAGGGGTCCATCTCGGACGCTCGTGTCCAAGTTCCCTGAGTGAATTTGCCCTGCTGTAGGACCCACGCGACTCCCGTGCCGGTTGTTTGAGCTTCTGGGCTCTTCTTGTTCGCCGCACTAATTTTGTACTCGACTGTGAGAACCAGGACGTTTTCGGTGGATACTTGTTCGCCGTTGCTATCTAGATGCAGCTTGTCATCATGACGGCGCGCAAACACCCGCTTATTTGCATCCCACTCCCATGAGGCTTTCATACTGCCGTCCATGCGGAGTTTCACACCGACAACATCATCACCGTTGACAGATGAGGGATCAGCGGAATACAAAAACTGCGGTGGAGGTGTGCCGCCACGACCCGCTGCTACGGCCCATATGTCACTCGTGTTGGTGTAAAGGTTGTGCGGGGCTTTTTTATCGTCGGAACGGAAAAATCCGCTCCCCTTACCCGCCGCACTCGCGCTCATGTTGATGAAGTTGGAACTTTTCACTGCCGCCGTGACACCCGCATTTCCTCCACTCCAGACAAACAAGACTCCATTCAGTGAAGTAAGCAAATCAATGTCCTGCGTACGGCCAGAACGAATCGGTCCGACAGGATCAGAACCCTGTGAGTGAAAGACCAAGGCGAAACGAGTTAAGGCCTCGACGTTTTCCTCAAAAACAATATCTGCTTGATTGAGTCCGCTCTGTGGACGAGCGCCAGGGTGATTGTCGACCTTAACGACTAAGGCAGGACGCATCGACAGAACTCCATCAGCCGCTGGTAATCCAGTCAGGGGCATCACTGGTCCTGCGACGGGAATAGTTGTCGCGGTCGACGAGGAGGTTACTGCAATGGTGCTTGTCGTTGAAGAAACCGGAACGCTGTCCGTAGATCCCGACCCGCCTCCACAAGACACGACGAGAAAAGTACCGATACACGCCAAAGTAAAAGGAGAACTATAAATTTTCATAGATCCTTTAATAATGCAATTCTTTCATCAAGGGGTGGATG
>WLTJ01000170.1 GCA_009705435.1 Actinomycetota bacterium
GAGGAACCATGGATCGTCGCCATTTTCTGCGTGCTGGAGTTGTATCAGCGGGGACTGGAGCAATGTTGCCAGTGGCAATGTTCGCTCGACCCGCTTCGGCGGGATCGTCGCAAGGTTCAGCGTCACCAGGTGAAAGCCCATATGGCCCCTTATCAACAGAGCCAGACGAAAATGGTTTGTTGTTACCAGCAGGTTTCACCTCGCGAGTGATTGCCGTAGGTGGCGAACTGGTAGGTGAAACTGATTATGAGTGGCACATTTTCCCTGACGGTGCAGGAACTTTTTCTGATGGCGAGGGTGGCTGGTACTACGCCTGTAACAGCGAGGTTTTCGACTTTATGGCCCCGGACGCTGGAGGGGTTTCGGCGATTCATTTTGATGCCGATGGCAATATTTTGGATGCCTATCGCATTTTGGAAGGAAGTAATTCAAACTGTGCAGGTGGACCGACACCGTGGGGCACGTGGCTCAGCGGTGAAGAGAATATTGCTGGCATCGGACGAATTTGGGAATGTGACCCGACAGGAACAAATCCGGCAGTTGCTCATGAAGCAATGGGACGTTGGAGTCATGAAGCCGCAGCAGTGGATCCAGATAATCAACAGGTGTATCTCACGGAAGATAATGGAGCAGGTGTCTTCTATCGCTACACCCCGACTGCGTACCCAGATCTTTCGGCTGGAAAGTTGGAAGCTTGCATTGTTGCCGCAGACGGAAGCGTCACTTGGGGCGCATTGACCGACCCGACGGGCGCAACAGTTCCGACGCGTGAACAAGTTGCTGGTGCAACGATTTTCCCTGGTAACGAAGGATGTTGGTATGACCAAGGTTGGGTGTACTTCACATCAAAGGGTGATCACTCGGTACATGGAATCGATATTGCTGCGCAGAAGTACACACTTTTGTGGAAGGGCGATCCCGATGGATTAGGTGTTGAAGGCGCGGTGCTGTCTCATGTTGACAACATCACAGTTGATGCTGGTTCAGGAGATCTGTTCGTTGCCGAAGATGGCGGCAACATGGAATTGGTCATCATCACACCTGAAGGTGCTCTTGCTCCGTTCGTTCGTGTTGTTGGCGCAGGTCATGAGTTATCAGAAATGACGGGTCCAGTTTTTAATCCTTCGCGCGATCGTTTGTATTTCTCATCGCAACGTGGACCGAGTACGCGCGACCTCACTGAAATTATGCCAAGTTTCGCTCCTATCGATGCGATTGGTGCAAGTGGCATGCAGGCCGGAATGACCTTTGAAATTACGGGACCATTCCGCGGTGTCGCGACGACGCAGACTGAGACCCCCGTGACTGAGGTTCCGGAGACAACGATTGCCTCTCCCGTAGACACATTGGTTGCAGCCGCCCCAGGCGATGATGATTCATCTGACGATGATGGCGGTGGTGCAGGTGTAACTATTGGCATCGGAGTCGCAGCAGTTGTTGCTGTTGGTGGCGTTGTGGCCTTCCGTAAGCGCCGAATCGACGGGGCCTCGGGGGAAAATACGAGTGGTAGTTGATAGCCTTTACTTGGCGCCTGTTGTTCTTAAAGACGCTTGTTTTGGCTCGTGAGATTGCTTAGCTGAGGAGCTTCTGCTTGGCTTCTTGAAACTCTTTTTGAGTGAGCACGCCAGACGAATGTAGTTCTGCCAGTTTTTGAAGTTGGCTCGGTAGGTCGTTTTGGGAGGGCAGTGGCGGCGTGACCTGACTGGTTGGTTTCGGAGTTTCCTTACCCGAGTTGCTTTCTTGAAGTTCGGAAATGAGCGAGAGGGCGGTGTCAAGTTCGGAAAAGACTGATTCGACTAGAAACCCAATCCCGTTTCGAGCGTCAACGAAGTTAATTGCCAAGCCCCTAGTGAACAGTTGCTTTTTGTACTGTCCATTCTTAAGTGGTACGCCGGTCGCACGGCCCCAACCACTAGAAATACTTCGCATCACCGAATCGTACCAGTCGATTTCATCAGGGAATTGACCCCATGTGTTGACTGCCCTATCCAGAAAATTTAGTTTCCGCATTTCACGGTAGTAAGCAGATTTTTTCCCCCCAGGCAATCCAAAACAAAGGAGGGCTGCTAAACCATCAAACCGAAACAGTTCTGAGCTCTTCACTTGCTCAATTTCGGCATAAGAGATATACGCAAGTTCAACCCACGACCCGTCGAGGCCCTCAAGTGGCATCTGTGCCTTTGCCATGAATTCAACAATATCTCTTTTGTTCCTAAAGTACCGTACGCTAGATGAGCTCATATGGTCTCTCATTTGTTCGTACGCGAACTCTGCCGACCAATTCACCTTTAAGCCAACTAGGGCAACGCCATTCGTGCAGACAGCCAAATATCCCTGTCGCAACATTAAGTCTGGGTATTGTGCTGTTCCTTTTATCGCGGAGTTAACGTATGCCGAAGAGGCCTCCCATGCCTCTGGAGTTTCTCTCTCCCCGTACTGAACAACTTGTTGCATTGCAGCATCATAAATTGCTGTGATTGCGACGTTCATGAGAGTGGTGGCCTGTCTCATTTCGGCGTTTTTCCCTTTGAGAGAAGTCAATTCCGACGGCAGGGGAAGCCCTATTGCACTATCGAGGGACCACGAAACTGGAACTAGAAATTGTGCATTATCCTGAAGGCTGCGCCGAATATTAGCTTCCACGCCCGGACTGAGGTGGTGGTCTAAATCTCCGCTCTCTCTTCCCGTAAGCGTGGTATCAAAGCCGAGAGACGCGACCGAACCGATAAACCGCTCGAGTACGTCGTCGGGGAAAAGTTGACCGCCGTCCATGCCGCTCATTTGCTATTTCTCACGAGAAAGCGACGTCCATTTTGTTCCGTTCCAGAATCGTTCTTGATTACTGATTCCTGGAGTTAGTTTCCATCCAGGGTTCGTGTCGGCAGGGCGTTCTGGAGCGTCACTGTGCAGAATTTCATCGGCCGTCATTCCTTGAATGACCGAGGGAGCAACATTTGGTGCAGCCACCTCGAATGTAGTTCCCCCACTTTGACCTTGCCGGCCCATCTCTTTGCGAAGTTTTTTTGTTTCACGTGTCCCACGTTCGGTGTCACTTCTAAATTGGACGGCAGCAAGACTGGCGCCGCCGGTAAAAGCTGCCAATGTCCCTGCCACTGTTTTTCGAAGAATCCCCATATTCGAACTATACCAAAAAGATTTCTGTGGGGCGAGCGTCAGTTACTCCCTGGAGAGAGACTGACTGCATGGCAAGCCAGAAAGAAGCGCTGAGCATCACGCACCCGGTGGGTAGGCCGCTTGCCGCTCTGAACATCATGATGCACGCACCTTGTTTCATTTCTTACCAAACCACAAGGCCCACCGATTACCCATGAGCATGACCATCGACTACCGAGAGATATATCAACTAAATCCCTGAGTTTCACAGCCGGTCTAACGGCGCAATCGTTTTGTGGGCCGTCAACGCTCGTTCTGCCGCGCGATGCTGGGCATAGCGTCCAGCCATAGCGGTGCTGCTCCAACCGGCGAGGCGCGCTAGGTCGACTTCACTGCCAGAATTGCGCAACCATTGGTCAACGAACGTATGCCTGAGTTGATGGGGCGTCAGGTGAAAGCCTGCTTGTACACCTCGTCGTTGAATCATTTTTCGTAAACCAGTTGGGGTGAGCCCGCCGCGCGACTTCGCCCATAACGAATCATTTGAAACACTCCTGAACCGCAACCAACGTGAAAGCGCCGTTCCGGAAGTATTGCCGAGCACAACTGTCCGGAACTTTCGTCCCTTTCCAAAGATTCGCAACGTTCCATCTTCACCCAAATCCTCGATGGTGAGCGAAGCCGTTTCGGACAGACGCAAGCCGATATCCAGCATCACGGTCAAGATTGCTTTGTCACGACGTGAGTCAGCGTCCTTGCTGTTACAGGTCGCGAGCAGAGAACGAATCTGTACCTTGGTCAGGACCGGTATCTCTGATGGTGGGACGATGGGTTTTGCAACCGAAACCAAAGGGTCGATTTTTATGTCACCTTCGGCGTGAAGCCACTTGAAGAACCCTCGTAAGTGTCGCCATGACGTCCAGACTGTAGATGGTTTGCAACGCTCGGACAGGTCGCCCAACCAGACTTCGATATCCCGTTTAGTCGCAGCCAGTGGGTCGTGGGTTTTCAAGAACGGACGAAGATATTCTTCCGTTGCTTTGATGGTACGAGGCGACAAGTTTCTCGCTCGTAGGTGGAAGACGTAGCTCCTGAGATACATGTGAAATTCTCCTTAGGGTGGTGCCCTAAGTGGTGGGTTGGTGGCGTTGTGGCCTTCCGTAAGCGCCGAATCGACGGGGCCTCGGGGGAAAATACGAGTGGTAGTTGATAGGGTTTATCCCGCTACTTGGCCCCATCGTCTAGTGGCCTAGGACACCACCCTCTCAAGGTGGCGGCACGGGTTCGAATCCCGTTGGGGCTGCTCAGTCGGTA
>WLTJ01000171.1 GCA_009705435.1 Actinomycetota bacterium
GGGCCCGTATGACCCTTGGCTACCTCAAGGAATGTCCGTAGTCCAACATATGCATCGTGATCAAAATCGGTGATGACGTCGGCGTGGCGATCAATTTTGTCTACGTCAATAATCGGCGAATTGTATTGACCAAATTTGATGCCCCGGATCCCCGCTACGGCCATGGCGATCATGCTCTCATTGGGCGAGCGGCGGGTGAGTGCGGGAATCGAAGGCAATTCAGGTGTCACGCGAAGCGCGAATTCGGCACCCTGCTTCGCATCACGATGCGGAAGGCTGCCGATGCCCGTGGCGACGCCGCCTAACAAATGCTTATTGACCGAGTTTGTTTGCATCATTTCGCCACCTCCCACAACACTTTCCTAACAGGATGCAAATGTCCCGCCATCATTGGGAGACATCACCCAAGTAACAATTATTCAATTCTCCGTTTGCGCTCTCTAATTACACAAATGGTCGGTCAATCGGCAACGCTTAGAAGATGGCCGTGACGACAAAGATGGATCTCAATCGGAGTCTTCAAATGGCGGCGAGAGTCAGCGTCATCTCTCTCGGACTCACCGTGCCCCTTCTTGATCAAGCCATCGCCGACTACGCCACCCTGGCAGGCACTGCAACGCGGATCGCCTTGTGGGCGCTGTGGGCGGTGTCTTTTTTGTGCATCCTTGTTCCATCCTGCACTGCGCTGACATGCCTGCGTTTAGCCGTACCTAGCAACCTTGCTGTCGTTGTTTTCACCACTCTCGTGACAGATTCTTGGAGTCCTCGTTCTTTAGTGAGCGCCATGCTGAGTCTGATCTGTGTCTCGACTGTTTTCAGTGCCGAGGTGGGAAACGCTTTTGCGCAGCTCTCGGCTTATGGAGATGAGCGAAGGTTTTTGCTTCGCTGTCCCACCGATATGGTCATCGTGCAATGTCTGATGTGGACATTATGGATTGGCACAGCGATCACAGCAATCTCATTTTTCAATGATGAGAATTGGATTGCAGGAACAGTTTTCGCGGTCATCGCAGCGGCACTGAGTTATATCTTGCCATCACGCTTTCATCGCTTCTCGCGGCGTTGGCTCGTTGGCGTGCCCGCGGGAGTGGTCATCCACGACTCATTTGCACTGGCGGAAACTGCCATGTTTATGAAACAAAGTATTGCTCACATCGGAATTGAAACTCAGAGCGAGAATTCAGAAGCAGCAGATCTCAGCGGGGGCTGTCGCGGACCAAGTATCACCATTGCACTTCATGAGTTCGACAAGGTTATTTTGGCCGCTACGAGAAAAAATCCTGGTGGCAAGGCCTTGCATGTTCAAACGATGCGCGTGAGTCCAACCCGTGTGGCGCGAACCCTGCAAGAACTTACGGCTTAAGTTTTCAGTGAGTCGTCATTGACACTGCTGAACGTACGACCAGTCCGCCACCAAGAACATAACGATCTTCGGCGTCATAGAAAACCGCACTTTGTCCTGGCGATATCCGTCGTTGAGGTTCTGTCCAGGCGACGACAGTTCGACCACTCTCGTCAAGAGAAAGAACCGCCGAACGAGGCTCACCATGCGCGCTGCACTGCACACGAGCCATCCCAGTATGTGGTTGATCGCTCCACACCACGCCACTGACTAATTCAAAATCTGTGAGTAGAAGATTTTCTGGTCCAACGACAACTCGCCGTCCCGGCACATCAATGTCAACGACGAAACGTTTGGTTCCACCGCCACCAGCGACTCCACGTCGTTGACCAAGAGTCACTAATTCGACGGATTCAACCGAACCTAATTCAACACCAGTTTCATCGACGACCACGGCCTCATTCAGCGGAATACGCCGACCAATGAAACTCACCCGACCACTGCGGCCGTCGTTATCTTTCGCAGTCGTGATAAAACACACATCTTGGCTATCGGGCTTTGAGGCCGTGCGCATATTCAGGCGAGCAGCGTGTTCGCGCACAACCGTCTTGGTCATTTCACCAACTGGAAAAAGAGTGCGCGATAATTGTTGCTGATCAAGCATGTGCACCACATAACTCTGATCCTTAGCCATATCGTGTCCGCGAACTAGGCGATAGACATCATCTTCATACACAACTCGCGCATGATGACCAGTCGCCACAGCGTCAAAGCCGAGCACTAACGCTCGTTCATGCAAGCGATCAAACTTGAGATGGCGATTGCATTCGATGCAGGGATTCGGAGTAATACCGATGGCATGGTCATTGATATAGGGATCAACGACCGCTCGCTGAAAATCTTCAGTGAAGTTAAAGACCAGATGGTCAATGCCGATCTGTTGCGCGACGCGACGAGCATCATCCACATCGCTCACGCTGCAACAACCGGTGTCACTCTCGCCGCCCCACAAGCGCATCGTGACGCCAACGACTTCGTGACCTTGCTCAAGCAACAATGCAGCGGCGACTGACGAATCAACGCCTCCAGACATGGCTACTAAGACTTTCATAGGTCACAGGCTACGGCGATTTTGCACACTACGGATTCGATCTGTGGCATCGGTGATCGCAGAAATCGCCCGTGTGACATCAGAATGCGTCGTCGTGTGACCCATGCTCAGGCGTAATGCCCCCGCAGTGAGTTCAGATGAGATGCCCATGGCAGCCAAAACATGAGATGGCTCCATCGCCCCACTGGCACAGGCTGAGGCGGCAGAAGCACACACCATGGCTTCATCGAGAAGATAGAGCAGAGATTCACTCTCGATCCCCTCGAGACAAAAATGAACGATGCCGGGAACACTGACCTCAGATGAAACAGTCCGCTGTGCTCCCTCAATACGCGAAATTCCCGCTATCAACTCAGTGCGCAACACGTTGACACGTTGCACCTCATCTTCGCGCGCGAGATCAGTCAGTCGCAGCGCCTCGGCCGTGGCAACAATTCCGCCGACATTATGCGTTCCACTGCGACGATCGCGTTCTTGTCCACCACCTAAAACAGTCGGCTCAAAAGTTATGCCTTCGCGCACAATCAAGATTCCCACGCCTTTGGGTCCGCCAAATTTGTGTGCACTGAGTGCCATAGTGTCCACAAGTGGCCACAGAGTGCGCAGGTCAATCCAACACACAGCTTGAACTGCATCGGTGTGTAATACAGCGCGGGGTGCCAGTTTGCGAACTAACCGCGAAACCGCCACAAGATCTGTCACTGTCCCAATCTCGTTGTTGACTGCCATCACCGAGACGCTTGAGACTTCAGCGTCAAGGACTGCTTCCAATGCGCGCAGGTCGATTGCCCCATTGCTGTCAACGGTGATGACTCGCCCGCCAGCATGTTCAACACAATTCAAGACAGCGTGATGTTCGGCTGCTGAACAGACCGCCACCCCACCACGACGACGAATGATTCCGGTGATCGCAGAGTTATCACTCTCGGTACCGCAACCAGTGAAGATGACTTCGCCTGGCTTGCACCCAATGACATCGGCGACCACATCGCGGGCCTCGTCAATGCATTGGCGGGCCTGTCGGGCAAAACGGTGCGAGCCGGAAGGATTGGCGAAAATCTCGGTCAAAAACGGGAGCATGGCCTGAACTGCCTCGGGTCGCATTGGCGTAGTTGCCGCATGATCGAGGTAGACAAGGTCCAAAGACATCCCCTCAGAGTACCGTTGCCTGCGTGAAGGGTTACGAGGATTCAACGTATGGGGACTCTTTTGCCGATGTCTACGACGACTGGTACGACGATGTCAGCGATATTCAGGCGACTGTCGCCACTGTCAGAGAGTTGGGCGGGGCAGGCCCATTTTTGGAATTAGGTGTTGGCACGGGACGCTTGGCCTTGGCGCTGGCAGCCACAGGGGTTGAGGTCACTGGCATTGACTCCAGTCCCTTGATGCTCGAGCGCCTCCAACGCAAATCTCTCGAGCGAAACCTTCACCTCACGGCAATCCAGGGAGATATGGTCGACGGGCTTGGGGACGCACGCTACGCGCTGATTTTCATTGCCTATAACACCATTTTCAGCCTGCAGACAGCGGAGCGCCAACAGCAACTTTTTCAGGCTGTGGCCGAGCGCCTCTGTGACGGTGGCTCATTCGTCGTCGAAGCCATCGTGCCCGACCCACAACGACCCGCTGGCAGCACCGTAGGCGTGCGCTCGATGCGTTCAGATCGAGTCGTCCTCTCGGCGGATATCCATGATCCAAGTACCCAGCATGTGGATGGTCAATTTGTTGAATTCACCGAATCTGGGGGTGTCCGCTTGCGACCGTGGAGTATTCGCTATTCATACCCCGACGAACTTGATCAGATGGCTCTGCAGTGCGGACTGCGACTCAAACACCGGTGGGCGAATATGAGTCAGGAACCTTTTACCGAACAATCTGAGACACATGTCTCGGTGTATTCACAATGATCAACAAAAACCCTCACTATCTCGTATCCTGAAAGCACCGTGA
>WLTJ01000172.1 GCA_009705435.1 Actinomycetota bacterium
GGGCGGCCTTGGACGAATTCGCGCATACCGATCTTCAGCCTTTGCGTGAAGCCCGAGCCCGACTCACCGAAATTGATGCATCTTTAGCTGCGCTCGGTGGAGACACCCGGGTTCGCGCTCGCGAAATCGATCTCCTGCGATTCCAAGTTGAAGAGATTCTCGGTGCTGGCGTCAGCGATCCCGCCGAAGAGACGAGCCTGGAGATCGAAGAAGATGTTTTGGCAGATGCCACTGCTCATCGCCACGCCGCCCAAGCCAGTGTCGAGGCGATTAACGAAGATGGTGGCGCGCTTGACCTGCTGGGGAGCGCCATCGCAGCGCTGCAACACAGGGCTCCGTTTGAGGCCGAGGTCATGCGTCTGAGGGACCTCATCGCCGAAATAGCCGATGCCAGTGGGCGCATTCGCCACATCGGAGAGGCCTGTGAGGACGATCCCGAACGTCTGAGTGAAGTCCGCGAGAGACGCCAAAGCCTGCGTGAATTGCGGCGCAAGTACGGCGAATCGCTGACCGATGTCCTGGCCTACCTAGATGAGTCCCAGACCCGCCTTGAAGAGTTGGAATCATTTGAAGTGAGAGTCGAGGCACTAGAGAAGCAACGCCTGACCGTGGCTCGAAACGAGCGCAGTGCCGCAAAAGCCGTGGCCAAAGTACGTCAAGCGGCAGCCCCCGCTCTCGGCAAGGCAATTACCTCACATCTTGGGGGTCTGGCCATGGAGCGAGCAGTGGTGGAAATAGTGGTCACCGGTGACGACCCCGCTGACGAGGTGCTGATGATGTTGACCGCAAACCCAGGCACTCCGCCCGCTCCGCTGAGCAAGATTGCCTCGGGCGGCGAATTGGCGCGCACCATGTTGGCGATTCGCTTGGTCCTCACCCAAGGTCCACCCGTTCTCGTCTTCGATGAAGTGGACGCTGGAATCGGTGGAGCGGCAGCCAATTCAATGGCTGCCAGTTTGGCGCGTTTGGCAAAAATGCATCAGATCTTTGTCGTCACTCACCTTGCTCAGGTGGCGGCAGTAGCCGACCAGCAAGTCGCAGTGAGCAAGGAAGTCGTGACTCGGTCGGGTCAGGAGGTCACTATCGCCAGTGCCAGTCCGGTGGCTGGATCGCACAGAGTTGATGAGATTGCGCGCATGTTGTCTGGTCGGCCCGATAGTGCGGCTGCTCGTCGTCACGCCAAAGAACTTTTAGAATCTTCATCAATAACGCCATAATCCTGGTGAGGGTGCGCGCATCGAGGTCCTAAAGATGTAAGGTGGTTTCCCGTAGTTGGTGTACCAAACGGGAGGTCAAAATGCCTAAGCACATCTTCGTAACTGGAGGTGTCGCCAGTTCTTTAGGAAAGGGTTTGACCGCTTCTTCTCTTGGACGACTGTTGAAACTTCGTGGCTTGCGAGTCACCATGCAAAAATTGGATCCGTACATCAACGTTGATCCAGGCACCATGAACCCTTTTGAACATGGCGAAGTTTTTGTCACCGATGACGGTGGTGAAACTGACCTTGACCTCGGACACTATGAGCGCTTCATCGACGAAAATCTTTCACGCAATTCGAACGCAACGACTGGCTCGATTTATCAAGCTGTCTTAGCCGCCGAACGTCGTGGGGATTATCTCGGCAAGACAGTACAAGTCATTCCACACATCACCGACGAGATCAAGCGCCGTATTCGCCGAATGGCAACTGAAGATGTTGATGTCGTCATCACCGAAGTTGGCGGAACCGTCGGCGACATCGAAATTCTCCCGTTTTTAGAGGCTATTCGTCAGTTCCGCAAGGAAGCGGGGCGAGACAATGTGTGCTACATCCATGTCACTTTGGTTCCTTTTATTGGCCCATCTGGCGAGCAAAAGACCAAGCCCACGCAACACTCAGTCACTGAACTACGTAGTCGTGGCATTCAGCCTGATGTGATTGTCTGTCGCAGTGAAGAACCTTTGAGCGCGAGTTTGAAACGCAAGATTTCTAATCTTTGCGACGTTGATGAGCGAGCAGTTGTCAATGCTGCTGACGTGCGAAATATTTATGAGTTGCCCCTCGTCTTGCATGAGGAAGGTCTTGACACCGTTATCTGCGACACTCTGCGTCTTGAGGCTGCTATCGATTTGTCGTCATGGCAAGATCTTGTCGACAAGGTTGACAATGCAACCAAGCCGGTGCGCATCGGACTCATTGGTAAGTACATTGAACTGCACGACGCTTACTTGTCGGTTGTGGAAAGCATTAAACATGCCGGCTTCCATCACGGTGCAAACGTAGAAATTGATTGGATCCAAGCCGAAGAAGTGGAAGGTCTATTAGCGCAAGGTCGACTATCAGATCTTGATGGGATTGTCATTCCTGGCGGATTTGGTATTCGTGGTGTCGAAGGCAAAATAGCGGCAGCCGGATTTGCTCGTGAAAACAATCTTCCTTGTCTCGGTCTGTGTCTCGGTATGCAAGTCATGACAATTGAATATGCGCGTCATGTTCTTGGAATGTCGGACGCTCATTCCACTGAATTCGATCCCACGACAAAGCATCCTGTGATTGACATTATGAATGATCAGCGTGACATCACCGATAAAGGTGGAACGATGCGACTCGGTGCGTATTACGCAGTTCTGCAACCTGGTTCTCAGGTGGCGCAGGCCTATGGTGAGGCGGTAGTGAGTGAGCGTCATCGCCATCGCTATGAGTTCAATAGCCAATACCGCACACGCTTTGAGGCATCCGGTTTTGCGTGCAGCGGCACCTCGCCAGACAAGCGTCTCGTTGAGTTTATTGAACTAACTGGACACCCATTTTGGGTGGGAACGCAGGCCCATCCCGAGTTCAAGAGTCGTCCAGATAGGCCGCACCCGCTATTTCGCGAGATGATTGGGGCCGCCTTGGAATATCGCGCTCATCATCGCCCTGAGGTCATCGTGACCGACGAACAGCATTCAGAGGCACGCTCCGCCTGAGCGGATCATGGGATCTTTCCAACATCTGGGAGACCAGCTGATTCATTCTGGGTATATCTGGGATGTGGTTGTCGGTGAGTTTGTGGCCCCGAATGGAGAAACGTTCACCCGTGACATTGTGCGTTCTCCCGGAGCCGTTGCGGTTGTCCCCATCCGTTACGACGATCAGGGTGAGCCACAGGTGATCTTGGTCAAGCAGTTCCGCGCGGCTTTCAATGCAGTGATTATCGAAGTCCCTGCGGGCATGCGTGATGTCACTGGAGAACTACCTGAGGAAACTGCGCTTCGCGAATTGATTGAAGAGACCGGTTTTTCTTCTGAAAAAATGGAACTCTTGCATCGCTTTTATCCTTCGACGGGGATGACTGATTCAGTTCTGCATGTGTACCTTGCCACTGGATTAACAGAGGTTGGTCGCCAAGCCCACGGACCCGAAGAAGACCACATGGAGGTTTTTGAAATTCCTTTAGCACACGCTGTCGCCATGGTGGTCAGCGGCGAGATTGCGGACGCTAAATCCGCGATTGGTTTGCTACTTGCTGAACGCCGATTGAACGCTCTTGATGTAGCGGCACCTTGAGATCAGCATTGTGGATATAACTGAATCGCTGCCCCTTGAAGTTGAAGAATTTCTTCTCTGGATGTTGGCTGAGCGAGGTCGTTCGAAAAATACCTTGTCGGCGTATCGTCTTGATCTGACGAACTATTGGGATTGGTTAGTCGCAAAGAAAATAGATTTAGCAACCGTGCAAGCACGAGACATCGATGCCTATGCAGCAGTGCAACGTAGTTCCGGTGCGGCCCCTTCAAGCGTGGCGCGGCGGATGGCGGCCGTGCGAATGATGCACCGATTTCTGTTAGCCGAAGGCACTCGCAGCGATGACCCAACGGCAGACTTTGACGGAGTGAAGGTTCCGACTGGCATTCCGAAACCTTTGAGCGAAGATGAGGTCGAAAGTCTCTTGGCTGCAGTTGTTGGGGAAAGTTCTGTGGCTTTGAGAGATCGTGCTTTATTGGAGTTGTTGTATGCCACAGGGGCTCGTATCTCGGAGATTTGTGGCCTTTCCATTGGTGATATTGATCTTGATGGGGGACTAGTGCGCCTATACGGCAAGGGTTCCAAGGAGCGTTTAGTTCCTGTGGGTCGATGCGCCCGAGAGGCCGTGGATCGGTGGTTGCAACAAGGTCGCATAGAGATGACGCCGAAACGTTGGCTTCGGCGTGAAGATTCAGAGGCAATCTTTTTGAATACGCGCGGTGGGCGACTCGGGCGTCAAGCCGCATGGGCGGTGGTTGCTCGTGCCGGTGAGAAAGCGGGCCTGAAGAGCGTGTTGTCACCTCACGTATTGCGTCACTCCTGTGCCACGCACATGCTTGACCATGGTGCCGATCTGCGCATCGTGCAAGAAATGTTGGGTCATGTTTCCATCTCGACGACACA
>WLTJ01000173.1 GCA_009705435.1 Actinomycetota bacterium
CTGAGAAAATCACCAGCGACAAATAAAAATTTTATGGTAGCGACGCTTGAGCGGATGGCTCAACATTTTTCAAAGTAGTGATTGCTGATGACCGAAAACAACCACGAAATCATCGCCAATAACATTCGTGCTCGACGTACGAGCATGTTGGTTGATAAGACTCGTGAAGTACCTCGTTCAGTGATTGAAGAATTATGTGAACTAGCAACGTGGGCACCAAATCACAAGCGGACGTGGCCGTGGCGCTTTGCCGTCATCACTGGCGAAGCCCAGTTGCGCTTTGGCAATACCGTTGCCCAAGCCATGCAGTCTTTCGGCGACGAACCTGCAAAAGTTGAAAAAGCCCGAACCAAATATGCACGCACACCGGCGCTGATTGTTATTGGCAGCATCGCTGGTGACAGCGAACTTCAAACAGCGGAAAATCGAGATTCTGCAGCGGCGGCAGTGCAAAACTTCATGTTGGCGGCGACGTCTCGTGGTTTGGCCACCTACTGGGGTTCTTGCCCGAAGGGCGCCAACGATCCAGTCGCCGAATTTTGCGGCTTTGAGAGCAATACCAAAGTGGTCTGCATCATGTATCTCGGATGGGCGACAACGCAAGTTGAAACGCCACAGCGACCCGCAGCAAATATTACGTTCTTAGAAAAATAACTGCCCTACGGCTGATACAGGCCGAAGACGCCACGCAGGGCATCACTAATCTCACCCAAAGTCGCACCAACACGTAGTGCTTCTTTCATCGGATACAAAATATTGTCAGTCCCTTGAGCGGCCTGAATGAGCGCTGCCAAAGATGCTTGCAATTTGACTTGATCACGTGCAGCTTTATATTCACCGAGACGGGCTTTCTGACCTCGTTCAAGTTCGGGGTTCACCGGGAACACTTCGGGCTCAGGATCATCGCTGACAGCGAACTTGTTGACGCCGACAATCACACGCTCATCATTATCAATTGACTTGGCGTAATCGTAGGCCGCATTTTCGATCTCGCTCATCTGATAGCCGGCTTCAATGGCCGCCACTGCCCCACCGAGTTCATCAATGTGAGCAATGTATTCAAGCGCCAGACGCTCAATCTCATCTGTCAACGTTTCCACGAAATAACTCCCAGCCAACGGGTCGGGAGTATCGACAATGCCACTTTCATAGCCAATGATTTGCTGAGTTCGCAATGCAATACGGGCCGCTCGTTCGGTCGGCAAACTGAGAGCTTCGTCGTAGCCATTGGTGTGCAAACTCTGTGTTCCACCCATCACGGCAGCCATCGACTGAAGGGCGACGCGCACAATGTTGTTCTCTGGTTGCTGCGCGGTCAAGGTGCTACCACCGGTCTGAGTATGAAAACGCAGTAACTTACTGGACTCTTTCTTGGCTTTGAAACGATCATTCATGATGTTGAACCAAATACGACGAGCAGCGCGGTATTTGGCTACTTCTTCAAAGAAATTGTTATGAGCGTTCCAAAAGAAAGACAAACGTGGTGCAAAATCATCCACGTCCAGGCCAGCTGCAATGGCTGCCTCAACATAAGCAATGCCGTTAGCTATCGTAAAAGCGATTTCTTGCACAGCCGTTGAGCCGGCTTCGCGAATGTGGTAACCCGAAATCGAAATCGTGTTCCATTTTGGAACATGCTGAGCGCAATATTCAAAAATATCGGTGATGATGCGCATGCTCTGACGGGGTGGATAGACGTACGTACCGCGGGCGATGTATTCCTTGAGCAAATCGTTTTGAATTGTGCCACTGATTGCCGTCGACGGAACACCTTGCTCCTCGGCGACTAATTCATACATCAAAAGTAAAACTGCACCAGTGGAGTTGATCGTCATTGATGTTGTGACCTTGTCCAAAGGAAGATCAGCAAGCAACAAACGCATATCGGCCATTGAGTCGATGGCTACTCCGACCTTGCCGACTTCACCTTCGGCTCGGGGGTGATCGGAGTCGTAACCCATTTGAGTCGGAAGGTCAAAGGCACATGACAAACCCGTTTGACCAGCTCCCAATAAAAACTTGAAGCGCTCATTTGTGGACTCAGGGGTCCCAAAACCGGCGTACTGGCGCATGGTCCACAACTTGCCGCGGTACATCGTGGGGTACACGCCACGGGTGTAGGGCGGTTGGCCTGGATCGCCTAAACGCTCCGCTGAATCCCAGCCAGCCAGGTCGGCTGCCGAATACAGGGCTTTAATTTCAATGCCGGAATCGTTTATCGGGTCTTCACTCATCGCTTCCAAGCGTACGCCCTAGAGACGACTTCAAGCCAGTCTGCCCAGTCTTCAAGGTGGAGATATGTTGAGCGAAAAGGTCTACTATGCACATGTGACTACCACCGAAAATGCACCCAACCTTGAATCAATAGCGATGGGCCAACCTGGCTATGTCTTGGCAATGCCCACCTTCGCCAATGTTGAAGAAGAGCGCGCGTACCGCAAGTCGAGACTGGCGGGCGCTTTACGAATCTTTGGTCGATTGGGCTTTGGTGAAGGCGTGGCTGGACATATCACGGTGCGCGATCCCGAACTCACTGATCATTTTTGGGTGAACCCTTTTGGGCTGAGCTTTCGCCACATGCGCGTCAGTGATTTGTTGTTAGTCAACCATCATGGAGAAGTCGTCCACGGAACAATGCCCGTCAATCGTGCTGCCTTCGTCATTCACTCGGCGATACATAGCGCGCGTCCCGAAGTCATCGCTGCAGCGCACGCTCACTCAGTGCATGGTAAAGCTTTCAGTTCGCTTGGCATTCCACTTGACCCCATCACTCAAGATGCCTGCATTTTCTACAACGATCACACCGTGATTGCCGAACAAGGTGGTGCCGTCGTTTTTGATGTTGAGGCTGGCAAAGAGATGGCCGAGAAATTTCCTACGGGCAAAGCCGCTATCCACCTCAACCATGGCTTATTCACAGTGGGCTCAAGCGTTGAAGAAGCAGCGTTCTGGTTCTTGTCCATGGACCGTTCATGCCAAGCCCAGTTGCTGGCGATGGCTGCCGGAACACCAAAACTGATCAAACATGAATATGCGCAATACACGCGTGAACAAACTGGCCATTCATTGGCTGGATGGTTCCAATTTCAACCGTTGTGGCAGGAGATTTGCCGCACCGACCCCGAACTCTTCGACTGAACACCAACGCCGCCTCGACAGCTGACGAGTCGCCTCTCGCAAGCTTTTTCAATACCACCTCACCTGAGGTGCTTTTTGTATTGAGCGCTATCGCCCAATACATTGGGGCGGTCATCGCTATTGATCTCTTTGATCAGGTCAACCCCGCAACGGTGGCGTGGTTGCGGGTCACCGGTGCATCTCTTGCTTTGATACTGGTCTCGGCACGGAGAATTTTTCACCCGCGACATCGCCAACGATGGACGCGCCAAGACCTACTGGCAATGGCCACTTTTGGTATCGCTACTGCGCTGATGAATACTTTCTTTTATCTTGCCATCGAACGTATTCCATTGGGTAAAGGTGTGGCCATTGAGTTCATTGGCCCTATTACCGTTGCTGCCTTGCGCACGCGTTCACGGCGCAACGCTTTGGCCTTATTGTGTGCAGCTGTTGGCGTGGCCGTTCTCAGTGGAGTTGAACTCAGCGGAGAACCACTTGGTTTACTCTTCATCTTTTTGGCATCCGTGATGTGGGCTACATACATCGTCGTTGGCTCACGTGTTGCTCAACAAAATCGCGGTGTTTCTGGACTCGGTCTTGGATTAGCCATCGGAGCTTTGGTTGTGATGCCGATTGGATTACCCGGCAGTGGTCCGGTGTGGGCTACTCCACATTTACTCTTTTTATGCTTCTTTGTTGGCGTGATGTCAAACGCCATCGGCTACGGCATTGACCAATCCGTCCTACGCCGTATACCCATTCGACGCTTCAGTGTATTGCTTGCACTCTTGCCCGTCACCGCCACAGTTGTGGCCTTCATTGCGCTTGATCAAAGACCCAACGCCATCGATCTTTTCGGCATGACTTTGGTGTTAACGGGAGTTTTCATTCAAGAAAGAGAAAAAATCAGTTCCTGATTTAGTGACCCATCCACGGCGCACAGAGGCCATCAAGGTCGCGAACTTGAATCTGTTCTCGGTTCGCCCATGTCACCAAGTTTGTTGGATCGGGCTTCAAATTGAATGTGCGAAATGACATCTCGGTCGTATCCACAGCCAAAATGCGCCCGATCAAAGGCTCACCTAGATCAAGGAGCACCTTGATCGTCTCCAAAGCTTGAATCGAACCAATGATTCCTGGCAGAACACCAAGCACTCCTGCCTCAGCACACGACGGTGCCAGTTCGGCTGGAGGTGGCTCGGGAACCATATCGCGATAGGTCGGACCTGCCTTGGGATGGAAGACCGAGACCATACCTTCA
>WLTJ01000174.1 GCA_009705435.1 Actinomycetota bacterium
GCGATAATAGCGACCATTGATTCGACGATGTAATCAATCGCAGACCCAAGAGAAACTGGAGCGATGTTCAACTGATCGTATGTTTTGGTATCCATGAATACATAGTCATCGCCGTCACGATATAGAAATTGCATATCTTTCTTGTCGAGCATGGCTTGCTCGACGCGAATTCCTGCGTTGAAAGTTTTGTCGAAAACATTGCCAGTGCGAACGTTACGTAGTTTGGTTCGGACAAACGCTCCACCTTTGCCAGGCTTCACATGCTGAAATTCCACAACTTGGAAAAGACCATTTTCCAGCTCAAGAGTGATTCCATTTTTCAAATCGTTAGTGGTGATGGCAGGCATGTCGGTTCCTTGGGGGATGTGTTGAGAGTTCGGTTAGAAAATTCGGTGATCACTATGAGATCTTCCACTCGTAGACCACCGAACCCTCCACGATAGACCCCAGGTTCGATAGTCACGACGTCTCCTGGTTGAAGAATTGCCGTAGATGAGGAATTTAGGTATGGATCTTCGTGAATCAGCAGTCCAACGCCGTGGCCAGTCCCGTGATTGAACATCTCTGCGAGCCCTGCCTCATGAAGCACTTTGCGACACATGGCATCTACATCTCGAGTTGCTACACCAGGTCCTGCGAGGGCTACACCGGCAGCTTGAGCCTCTCGAACCGCCTCGTAGGCGTGGACCTGCTCTCCGTTCATCTCCCCTATGACATAAGAACGCGTCATATCTGAGTGATAACCGTTGACCAACGCTCCAACGTCAATGATCAAGGTATGACCCTCCTCAATGCGGGTATCGGTTGGAGAATGGTGTGGGCGCGCCGCGTTGATCGGACCCGTTGCGACGATGGTGTCATATGAAGGACCGTCGGCACCGAGTTGACGCATGAGATAATCCAATTGGTCGCGTACATTCTTCTCTGATGGTTCGCTGAGCAACATTGGTAGTACTTCCGCAAGTGCTCGATCAGCAATGTCGCATGCCCGACTCATGAGCGAAATTTCTCCGGCGTCTTTGATGCGCCGGATGGCTCCTAAAAGAGCTGGCGCAGGAACCAAATCGGCCGAGAGGGAAGTATTCAGGGTCTGAAAAACATCGAACGTTATGTGTGCACTTTGAAACCAAATGTGTGAGCACTTACTCAGGCGATGCGCGAGGGCCTCAAACACACTCTGTTGGGTTCGGCACTCAATAACGTGCGCAGCAACACCGGCCGCATTGATTTGTGCATGTGCTTGTTCGGTGTAACGCCCATCGGTGAACAACCACATATCTGTCGCAGTGATCAGTAACCAACCGCTTGATCCAGTAAAACCCGTGAGCCAGCGAATGTCGTTCAGATCACTGACCAAAATTGCTTGAACGGAGGTCTGTTGGCCTAAAAGCTCGCGTACTCGTGTGAGGCGCTGACTATGCCACTGTTCGACCGACATACTGCCAACTACCCAATCTGACGAACAATGGCTGTAACAGCTTGTTCGTAACCTACAAGCCCTAAACCAGCAATTGTCTGGCTTGCTACTGGGGCGATCACGCTGAGATGGCGCCAAGGCTCACGAGTGAGCGGATCGGAAATATGAACTTCGATAATCGGACCGGCGAAAGTCGCCAATGCATCATGGATGCTCCAGGCATAGTGAGTGAAAGCGCCAGCGTTGATGATGATTGCCTGCACCCGACCCCGCGCCGCATGAATAGCGTCAACGATGACCCCTTCGTGATTTGTCTGCATATGTTCGACCTCAAAGCCAGAACTCGCAGCGGCAGTACTGACGGTTCGTACATAGTCGTCAAGAGTTGCTGTGCCATAGATTTCGGGCTCGCGTTCACCCAAAAGATTGAGGTTCGGTCCGTGGATCAACAAAATTGTGGGCACACCCCGACGATACTTGCTCAGGGCCGATGGATGGAGCGTCATTACATCGCGAATAGCAACAAACGCACTACCTACGGCTTATGCCAAGGACATAAACGATGTCAAAACCTTACGAACTAAGTCTGAGGAGACGTTGGAGACAACCTGCGGACCATGCTCAGAGTCCAAAACGAAAGTTAAACCTGATACGGCCTTCTTATCTCGGGACATGGCATTGAGCAAGGATTCAACGCTCATGCCAGGAGGTACGCGAGAAGCTAAACCGTATGTTTTGGATACGACAAGATCGTGGTAGTCCACACGTTCACCTGGAATACGATTCATGGCGTGCGCTAAGTGAGCGGCAAAAACCAAGCCGATAGCGACGGCTTCACCATGGGCTAACTGGTGACCACCGACAATTTCTAGTGCGTGTGCCAAGGTGTGACCATAATTAAGCAAAGCTCGTTGCCCACCTTCACGCTCATCTTTTTCAACGAAAGAACCCTTGATTCGCACGCATTGAGCCACGCGCTGTTCGAGACTCAACGACAGAAGGTCGTCGCCGGTGAGGAAGTGGTACTTAGCGACCTCGCCTAAACCACAGCGCATCTCGCTCTCGGGCAACGTGGACAATGCATCCAAATCACAGATGACGCCGACGGGCTGCCAGAAGGCTCCCACCAAATTCTTTCCTTGCGGCAAATTGACACCTGTCTTGCCTCCGATGGCTGCATCGACCATACCTAAAAGAGTTGTCGCAACATGAATGACTGGCGTGCCGCGATGCCATGCGGAGGCAGCAAAACCGGCCACATCTGTCACCATTCCTCCCCCGACAGCGATGATGACATCGTTTCGTGTCAACCCCATCTCGGCAAAGCCTTGTGATAACGAATCAATTGTTGCAAGAGTCTTAGTCTTCTCACCCCGCTCAATCACAAAGCGCTGACTCTCAATAGGAAGCGAAATACCACTAGGTATTCCTTCTTGAGTGACAACTGCACAACGTTGAACAGTGGGCCCAATGAGGTCAGCTAATGAAGCGATCGCTCCGTGACCAACCACAACTGGATACGAGCGGTCACCCAAATTAACGACAACAGTTTCAAGACTCATGGCGCCACCTCCATCGTCACAATAGTTGTCAAAACGTCCACTACCTCGTTGATTTTAAGGTCTGTGACGTCAACGGTCGAAGTTGCTAACGAGGCGTACACGGAACTCCGTTCGCTATATAACTGCGTCAAGCGCGCCCGAGGATCATCGTCGATGAGCGGTCTGTGACCTTGTTTGGTCAGTGCACGCGAACTCACTCTGTGGGTGATGAGATCTATATCGGCGGTCAGCCAGATTCGGTGAGTCATGTCGGAAATGAGAAGACGATTACTCTGACGCAAGACACCTCCACCAGCAACCGCGATCACTAATGGATCAACGCGCGCATAAGCGTCACTCAGGGTCTGTGCTTCTAGGTCGCGAAAAATTTCTTCCCCATCGTTGGCAAAGATATCGCGCACAGAACGAGAAGTGGATAATTGCAGTTCGTCATCGGTGTCGAAGAAACCGTAATTAATACGTTTCGCTAAACGGCGCCCAACCGTACTCTTGCCAGTTCCCATCAGACCAATGAGGGCAATGTGGGGGCTTTGCGCCGACTGAGTCATAGCGCCTGTTGGGTTGACTCTTTTGCAGATATAGCGTTTCGTACGAATTCCGCTACTGAATCGCCACCGAACTTTCGTTGGGCTTCAGCCGCCAAAACAAGTGCAACCATTGTTTCACCGACAACTCCCATGGCAGGTACGGCAGTGACATCGGTTCTTTCCTTGAACGACACTCCCGGTTCTTTGGTGATCACATCGACAGTAGGGAGGGTTGGCTTATTCAATGTTGCGAGCGGTTTCATCGCTGCCCGCACGACGAGTAACTCGCCAGTCGTCATGCCACCTTCGGTACCGCCAGACAGTGATCCTGTCCGTACGAAACTCTGTGTCGTCTCATCCCAATGGATGGGGTCGTGAGCCAAACTTCCACGACGTCCGGCAACCTCAAAACCATCACCGATTTCAACACCCTTGACTGCCTGGATACTCATCATGGCTTGAGCCAACAAGGCGTCTAATTTACGATCCCAATGCACGTGACTGCCGAGCCCGACTGGTAACCCATAGGCCAGCACCTCGACGATTCCACCCAACGAATCTCCGTCCTTGGCGCATTGTTCAATTTCCGCGATCATCAAAGCCGCGGCTACTGGGTCAAAACTACGAACCGGCGAATCATCCACAACACTCAGATCTGCTGGCGTGGGACGCGTCGCATTCACGGATTTGGCGGAACCCATCTGGATGACATGTGAAATGACCTCCACGCCTATTGTGCGTAAAAGGGCCTTCGCTATCGCCCCTGCGGCAACTCGGGCAGCAGTTTCGCGTGCACTGGCGCGTTCTAAAACATCTCGCGCATCAGTGAAACCGTATTTCTGCATTCCAGCAAGATCGGCATGACCTGGAC
>WLTJ01000175.1 GCA_009705435.1 Actinomycetota bacterium
CCGATGAGGTCAATGGCACCAGCAAGATCATCCAATTCGCGGTCAGCACGACCAGGAATAACAACACTTCCGTCGCGAAGTCCGCGCAAGAATGTTTTCCAGCGTAAATGGTCCTCGCGTTGAGCGCGCTCCGATGCTTCGGGAGAATCATCAGTCGGTCTGACCATCCGCACGCCGAATGATCCAGCGATGGGAGGTCCGCCGCGCAGAATGCGCCACGCATCGCGCCAAGCCACAACCATGGTGTCAACCATCTCGCCGTGACGTTGACCGTCATCGGTTTCTTTGCGTGCCGCAAACCCAATCGGGTCATTGATGGGGAACCATCCAGCTACACGATCACCAAATGAATCGCCCATCAGTTCTACGAAGCGGGGCCAATGTTTGCCAGCTGATTTCGGGTCGCTGAAACCGCGCTCGTCATCAAACCAATGTGGTAATTCGCTCTCTAACAGTGAGGCCCAAACACCAATGCCGTGTTTTTTGGCGGCACTGATCACATCGCCATACCACTCGGCCCACTCCTGACTGAAACCGCCTGCGCGAGGCTGCAAGCGCCCCCAGTCGAAGCCCAATCGAAGTTGCGTGACACCTTCGGCTGCGTACTGTTCAAGCATCTCGTCGAAGTTGAGATGAAAAGCACCATGCCCATCGGCCTGCAATGCGATCTCGGCGGGCAAATAGACGCCCTTCATTGGATTGCTCATCTGGGCACTGAAAAGTAAATCAGGTGACGAACGGGGAACGCGTCCACAGTTCGCCTGTGTCATTGATGCCGCTGAGTGTCGTTTGAGAAGTGAGAGCAACAACTTCCACTTCGCCTAAACCTCGCAAGGTCACGTTGTCGTGATTATTTTCCGAGACGCCTTGTGGAAGACGGCGTAGGTCGGCGCGAGCCATGAGTACTTCGTTGTGTTCGGCGACATCGCACAAACGTGAGGCCAAGTTCACCGAAGTGCCGATGTAATCCTCGCCCTGAAACATCAAAACCTCGCCGGTCGCCAGACCCACGCGAACGGTGAGTGGTTGGCAGACATCTTCGCAACGTTTTTGCATGTCAAGAGAAAACCCGATCGCCATGTCCTGCTCAACAGCCACGATCATGCAGCCATCGCCCAGCCATTTGTCGACGCGAATACCCCAAGATGCAGCTACATCGCGCACTTCTGCTCGAAATTTGGTCAAAATATTGCCCGCAGCAGAGTCGCCGTTGTCGGCGGTGTACTTGGTGAACCCCGAGAGGTCAACAAAAACGAAGGTGCGCTCAACTTTCATGATTGCCATCAGGCTACCTGCTTGGCTCAACGGGTCACGGTCGGGTTTTGGGGACTAGCGTTGGGGTATGACAGGTCGTTACACCTACTCCCGCTGGGATGGCACTCAAACAGGTTTTGACATTGAAGCCAGCGACTTATTTGACGAAATGTCTGATGATCTATTGCAAAATGGCGATCTACGGGGGGCTTTGCGTCGCCTGATGGAGCGTGGGGCCACAGATCCAAATGGTGAGCGGATGCAGGGTCTGCGTGAGATGCGCCAGAAATTGCGTGAGGCCCGCCAGGAACTCTTGGAGAAGGGGGACCCGAACGGGGTCTTCCAAGAGATTGCCGATGCCCTAAACGACATCATTGATGAGGAGCGTCACGCCGTTGAGCAGTCGGTCATGGACGCCGAGAAAAGCGGCGATGAGCGGCGGGCTGAAAATGCTCGTAATGCCGCCATGGATCGCAACTTCCGTATGGATATGTTGCCCGATGACCTCGCAGGCAAGGTGCGCGAATTGCAGTCGTACGATTTTGAGTCTGCTGAAGCCCAGCAACGTTTTGAAGAACTGATGGACAAGCTGCGCGATCAGTTGATGCAACAGAACTTTGAAAAGGTTTCCTCGGCGATGAAAAACACCTCGCCCGAGGACATGCAGCGCATGAAAGAAATGATGAAGGCGCTCAATGAAATGATTGAGCGTCACAACAACGGTGAAGACGAGAAGTTTGACGAGTTCATGCAACAGCACGGCGAGTTCTTCCCGGAGAATCCACAGACTTTTGATGAACTCATGGAACAGATTGCTAAGCAGATGCAAGCAGCGCAAGACATGCTGAATTCAATGTCGCCTGAGCAGCGTGCGCAACTCCAAGAGTTATCGCAAATGCTGATGCAGGATTCGGACATGCAAGATGAGATGAATCAACTCTCACAAAACATGATGCAGATGTTCCCGGGTCTTGGTCAGGGTGAGGGATATGACATGCAAGGTCAAGATCCGATGGGTTTTGATCAGGCGATGCAAGCAATGAAAGATCTCGCTGAACTTGATCGCCTTGAGCAGTTGATGAATAATCCAGCGTCTCCCCAACAGTTGGCTGAAGCTGATATGGATCGTGTGCGCGAATTGATGGGTGACGATGTCGCACGGTCAATGGAGAAATTGGCCAAGTTGGTCAAAGAATTAGAAAGAGAAGGCCTCATTCATCAAAAAGAGGGTCGCCTCGAAGTAACGCCGAAGGGTATGCGCAAGATTGGTTCAAAATCGTTGCGCGATTTATTCTCAAACCTTTCCAAGGATAAGCAAGGTCAGCATCAGCAGAACCGTTTCGGTCAAGGTCACGAGCGCACCTATGAGACCAAGCAATACGAATACGGCGATCCCTTCAATCTTGATTTACAGCGGACCATTCGAAATGCCTTACGTCGTGGTGGGCAGGGGACTCCGGTCAAGTTGTCACCAGAAGATTTTGAGATTGAGCAGACCGAGCATCTCACTCGCTCGTCAACGGTGTTGATGCTTGACGCCTCGTATTCAATGGTGCGCGATGGTCGTTGGGGGCCAGCCAAAAAAGTTGCGGTGGCATTGCAGTCATTGATGTCCTCGCAGTATCCCCGCGACTATTTAGGCGTCCTAATGTTTGGTCATGTGGCCTGGGAGATTAAGGCTGATGAATTAGTTGAAGCATCATTGACGGGCATGCAAGGTACCAACATGCATCACGCCCTCGGTCAGGCACGCAAAATGTTGAGTCGTCAGACTGGCAATAAGCAGATCATCATGATCACCGACGGTGAACCGACGGCTCACATCACCCCGCAAGGTGACCCATGGTTTACATACTTTGATGGTTACGAGGCTCAACAACTGACTGTTGAAGCAACATTGCGTGAAGCCATGCGTTGCACCAAAGACAACATTCGCATTAACACGTTCATGCTTGATCCCGATCAATATCTGCAGCGCTTTGTTGAACAAATGACCGCGATGAATGGTGGTCGAGCGTTTATGACTAATAGCGACAACCTCGGTGACTATGTGCTTGTGGACTTTTTGGATAACAAACGGCGCACCAGCCGGGGTGGCAGCCGAGCTTCTTAAATTCCGGTTAGAGGTTTTTAGGTCTGCTAAAACCTCCCACAACGATGTGGCGAATTGGGTTACCAGTGAGTAACATCGCCTCATGGCTGAATTTTCAATGCACCTCAATGACGATCAACTGCAAATCAAGGACTGGATTCATCAGTTTGCCGTTGAACACATCCGCCCGCACGCTCAGGAGTGGGACGACCGTGAAGAGTTCCCATGGCCTGTCGTGCAAGAAGCAGCCAAGATTGGTTTGTACGGCATTGAATTCATGATGAATGCCATGGGTGATCCAAGTGGTCTCACCCTGCCAGTTGCCATTGAAGAAATCTTCTGGGGTGACGCCGGTATCGGTATGGCGATTATGGGATCGGGTCTGGCCGCAGCAGGTATTAGTGGTAACGGAACTCCAGAGCAGACCATCGAATGGGTGCCTCAGTGTTACGGCACCGCCGACGATGTGAAGTTGGGTGCGTTCTGCGTGAGCGAACCCGACGCGGGATCTGATGTTTCCTCGTTGCGTACTCGCGCGGTGTACGACGAAGCCAATGACGAATGGGTGATCAACGGAACCAAGGCTTGGATTACCAACGGTGGTATCGCTGATGTACACGTCGTCGTTGCAGCAGTTGACCCAGAACTCAAGGGTCGGGGTCAGGCATCATTTATTGTTCCGCCGGGCACCAAGGGTTTGTCGCAAGGTCAGAAGTATCAGAAGCACGGCATCAAGGCTTCGCACACTGCTGAAGTTGTACTTGATGATGTGCGTGTACCAGGCCGTTGTTTGTTGGGCGGAAAAGAAAAGTTGGACGCCAAACTTGCCCGTGCTCGCGAAGGTGGCCATTCAGCTGGAGCGCAGCCTGCGATGAAGACATTTGAAGCAACTCGCCCTGCAGTAGGAGCCCAAGCGCTTGGCGTTGCCCGCGGTGCCTATGAAATTGCGCTCGATTACGCGAAAGAGCGTGTTGCTTTCGGTAAGCCGATCATCATGAATCAGGCCATCGCCTTCAAA
>WLTJ01000176.1 GCA_009705435.1 Actinomycetota bacterium
ACGAAATCATTCATCAAACGATGATTGAATTCCGCTCTACTATTTCTCGTTTAACGTCGAACGTTTGATGGCCAACTAACCAGAGGTTGACTACAGAGATAAAAAACATGGTTGCGCCGAAGACGTGAATTCCTACTAGCAGCGCCGGAATATCGTTGAAGTACTGAACGTAGCCGACCGTTGCCTGAAGAACTGATACGAGAATGACGATTTCGAGTGTCGATCTCATCGCCACCAGTCCTTGTGTTCGGCGAACATAGCCAGCCAAAACCAACATCAATGCAATCATGATGATCACAGATGTTCCGTGCACCTTCGCTGCTGAGGCAACCTCAAACCCTAAGCGCCGAGCTTTTTCATCACCAGCATGAGGACCCGAACCCGTCACAACGGTACCTGTGAAAATGGCAATGGCGCCACAGACGCACACCAAGCGAACAACCCACACACCCACTGTTGAGATCTGCCGCTCAACATTCACAGTGTTTTCCTGTGATCGTTTCAACAGCACAAAAGCGTTCGCTACAAGAAACATGGATAGAACAAAATGGCCCTGGTTGGCAATCGGGTTGAGATCAGTAAGAACAACGATGCCCCCGAGAATGACCTGTCCTGCGACTCCCAGTACAAGTCCCCATGCCATCCATAAAAGATCTCGTCGGTATGGAATTCGATATCTGGCAGCAAGAACAGCCACAATCACGACTGCAGCAACGAGACCGGTGAACAGTCGGTTGACTTGTTCAATGGCACCGTGAAAAGTAGACACATCCACGAATTTTTCGGCGTTGCAGTTGGGCCAATCCGAGCAGCCAAGACCCGAGCCACTGAGCCGCACCGCGGCTCCACTGACCACGATGACACACAACAGCCACAGAGCCGTTCTCGTGATCCGAACGTAGCCCTCTGGACTAATCACAGGACGCCTCCGAAGCACTTGAAAAACTTTCACGCCCCCACAGTATGCGGAGGGGTTCATATGTGCCACCTATTGGGACTACGGTCACATTGTGCTTTCCTCCTTTGACGACTATCCCATCCACTCCAGTAGTGCCCCCGTCAATGAAACTGCCTCAAGTGATCCAAACCACTACGACCGTTATTTCTTCAATGGCTATCGTGCAGATGCCTCAGTCTTTTTTGCCGTGGCCTTAGGTCTCTATCCGAATCGGCATATCACTGATGCTTCTTTCTCTGTCATCATCGATGGCAAAGAACAGATCTCTCTGCATTCGTCCGCTCGGGCTCCGCAGGATCGAGCACAAGCCAACAAGGTCGGACCCATTGAGGTCAAGGTTCTTGAACCAATGAAAAGGCATCAAATTCTCGTGGACAGTCCCGAACACTCGATTCGCTGTGATCTCACGTTCACCGCCCGCAGTGGGCCGGTCCAAGAACCGCACTTCTTAGTGAAAGCAGGGCAGCGCACTGTTTTTGATTACACCCGCCTCACGCAATTTGGCCACTGGTCTGGATGGATTGAGGTTGATGGGATCATTCACAACATTGAGCCCACAACGACGGCTGGATCACGAGATCGTTCCTGGGGCGTGCGCCCGATTGGCCCACCTGCTGATGCTGGTGCTCCAGTGGGTGAACGCCAATTTTATTGGTTGTGGGCACCGGTGAATTTTGAAACCTTTGCGACGCATTTCGATGTCAACGAATACTCCTCGGGCGAACGTTGGCATGAGACAGGCTTTGTTATTCCCGACGGGGACAGCACTCCGAAGGAAATGAAAAAGGTTGTTTATCGCAGCAAACTTCGAACTGGTACGCGATGGGCCGAGTCTTTTTCGATCGATCTGATTGATCACGATGATGCTGTGAGCACCGTTGAACTGACACCCCTTTTCGAATTTCACATGACAGGTATTGGTTACGGGAACAAAGATTGGGGGCACGGGCATTGGAAAGGTGAATTGGCTGTCGGTAGCGAACGCTGGAATCTCCCCGTGACAAACCCTTGTGATCCTTCAAACCTTCATATACAAGCAATCTGCCGCGCGACCATGGGTGCACACACAGGCATCGGAATCTTGGAGCAACTCATCATTGGTCCCCATCAGCCAAGTGCACTGACTGGAATGATCGATCCTGCGCACTGAATGTCCTAGGTGTGGCGAATCGTCATTCCACCGTCGACAACGATTGACGCACCAGTCACAAAACTCATAGCAGGCAAACACAAACTAAGCGTCATATGTGCCACTTCTTCGGGTTCACCATAACGGCGCAGCGAAACTCTGCGCTTCGCATAAATTTCTTTCATTTCTTCTGGAATCCCTTGAGTCATACCAGTGTTAATGGGTCCAGGACATATGCAATTGACGGTGATTCCATCTCGTCCAAGTTCAACAGCGAGACTTCGTGTGAGTCCTGTGACACCAGACTTAGAGGCTGAATAAGCCGACAAAGTCGGTGTGGCGACTATTGATTCTGTTGATGCAATATTGACGATTCGAGGCGAGGTGGATTTCTTGAGGTGCACTAGGCATGCACGAATGAGGTAGATGTAGGCCGTGAGGTTGACTGCAATCGTACGATCCCAAGCCTCAGCAAAATCATCTTCGTTGAGTAAGGATCCGCTGCCCATAGAAACGCCAGCATTGTTGATCACAATGTCCACACCTCCGTACATCTGAACCACGGATTCAACCATCGTCGTTACTTCTTGAGTTCGACATACATCGAGAGCAAAACCGACTGCTGCATCTTCCCCATATCGAGTGGTGATCTCACTCACGACTGCGTCAACAGCATCCACATTTAGGTCAATGACAACGACCTTGGCACCCTCATCTGCAAACAACAAGGCAGTTGCCCGACCCATACCACTGGCCGCACCCGTGATGATTGCGATCTTGCCCTCGATCGACCTACTCAATTTTGAGAGACGAGTCATGCCGACACCAACAACTGATTCAGGTTACGCACGCGTAAACCGTTCAAATCCACCGACGCCATACATTTTCATGGCGATCGCTCGATTGACCGTCACCTTCATGAATGCTGTGTCGGGACTATTTTCAGGTCCCCCAGGCGCAAATCCAGTGAGGTCATAATCAAACACGCCGTTCCATAACCTCCGCTTCGTCTCGATATCAGAGAGCACTTCTGCGGTACCCCATACCTCAACTCCATCGCCATTTTCGGTTACCTGCCAGTGCAAGGCAACACGGGGGTTGGCTGAAACATTGCGACACTTTGTTGAATTCAGTCCAACCATGATCCACAAAATCTCGCCTTCCCAACAGGGATGCACAGGAACGACGTCCGGCTCGTTATCTGCCCCCACCGTGGCGATATGCGCCCACACGCTGAGTACCGATGTGGCTTGCTTGATCTCTTCAATGTCCATTGTTCTCCCCTGCTCAATCTTCTTATTACGGACGGACTTCGTAAAAGGCATTCAATGAATGTTCAATGTCCAACTTACGAAACCTACTAAAACCAGCGTCATGAGCCATTGCTCGCGCCTTGGACTCGGGCAGGCCTAATGTTCCAAGTCCAGCTCCGCCAGCCACTGACATGGCTGAGGACATGCAACTCATCACACTGATGCCGTACATCAATGAGGCCATTGGATTCTTTGCCATATTTTCAGCGAAGGTATCAAGCGCCTTGATGTCAACCAAAAGCCATATCCCGCTTGGTTTCAGTGATCGCCGGATCGCTCCCATCACATCTTGGGGATGGGTCATGTCGTGAATGCAGTCAAAGGCCGTAATGAGATCTAGAGACTCATCTTCGGGAAGCGGATTGGTACGTGGATCCACAAACGAAACATTGCTGAGTTGTTGTTCGGCTTTCTTGGCAACAGCGCGATCAAGAGCAAATCTTGAAATGTCGTAACCCGTCACAACGCTACGGGGAAAGGCAGTCGCCATCCGAACGGCTGCACCTCCAGCACCACAACCGATATCGGCGACATGAGCACCTGCCGTCAGCCGTTCGACTACTCCATCCAAAGCTGGCAAAACGACTGGCAACAGATAGGAGCGACTCCATGGCTCGAAACTGCGCTCAATTCCTGCGGCTCCTTCTGGTCCGTAACTGTCATAGTCGTAGCCCAACCCAGTCTTAAAACTTTCTGGAAGCGCTTTCAGACTTCCCATTGTCTGCGGCAGTCGGTGAAACATACCCATGCCGAATGCGGGATGATTTTCATCCGCCAACACGACGGCTGCCTCTGGAGTTAGAGAATAGAGCTCAATCCCGTTTTCTTCAATTGACACTTCAATCAGACGCGCTGCGGCTTGATTGTGCAACCACTCCTGTACCCACCTTTCATGGAGCGAGGTTTTACCAGCCAATTGTGCGCAG
>WLTJ01000177.1 GCA_009705435.1 Actinomycetota bacterium
AAGTGATGTGTTTTCAAGAACTCTTTTATGGTCCGTATTTTTGTCAAGTACAAGATGTTGAGTATTACGGCTACACCGAGTACATCCCTGATGGGCCAACGACTCAACGTTTTCAAAGTATTGCCAAGGAAACTGGCATGGTTCTTGTGCTGCCGATGTATGAAATTACTCAGGCTGGGGTTTACTACAACACCGCCGCGGTGATTGATGCTGATGGGAAATATCTAGGCAAGTACCGCAAGCAGCACATCCCGCAGACGAAGGGATTCTGGGAAAAGTTTTATTTCAAGCCAGGCAATGGCGGTTACCCAGTCTTTGATACCGCAGTTGGAAAAGTCGGGGTGTACATCTGTTATGACCGTCACTTCCCCGAGGGGTGGCGCGCTCTTGGTCTCAATGGTGCGCAGATTGTTTTTAATCCTTCGGCGACGCATCGTGGTCTCAGCGAATACATCTGGAAGGTTGAGCAGCCCGCTGCTGCGGTTGCCAACATTTATTATGTAGGTGCCATTAACCGTGTCGGCATCGAGCCTTTAGGGGAAAATGACTTCTACGGTCAGAGTTACTTTGTTGACCCTGAAGGAAAGTTTGTTGGTGCTCAGGGAGATCCCTATAAACCAGAACTGATCGTGCGCGATTTGGATATGAAAAAACTTCGCGAAGTGCGCGATCGCTGGGCTTTCTATCGAGATCGCCGTCCAGAGGCTTATGGAGATCTCACCGAGTTGTGAAACAAAGATTGTCGTTGCTAGTCACACACATATTGAGGGAGGCGTTATGCCAAAGGTATTAATCAAGAATGGATTGGTCATCTCACCTACGGGAGTGATTGCCAACGATGTTCTTATTGATGGGGAAAAAATTGCCGCCGTTGGAGCACCAGGCTGGTTCGCTTCTTCTGAACAAGGTTGCGATCGCGTCATTGACGCTGCTGGTAAATATGTCATCCCTGGTGGGGTCGATGTGCATACCCATATGGAGTTGCCTTTCGGGGGCACCTTTGCCTCGGATACTTTTGAAACAGGTTCGCGGGCCGCAGCATGGGGTGGCGTGACAACGATTATCGATATGGCGGTACAACGCTATGGCGAAAATGTATTCGATGGCTTGGCCGAATGGCATCGCAAGGCCTCAGGTGAATGCGCTATTGACTATGCCTTTCATCAGATTATTGGTGGAGTGGACGACCAATCATTGAAAGATATGAAGTACCTCACTGAACATGAGGGGATCAGCAGTTTTAAGTTGTTCATGGCGTACCCAGGTGTGTTCTACAGCGATGATGGTCAGATTTTGAAAGCTATGCAAACTGCTGCCGAATGTGGCGCAATGATCATGATGCACGCTGAAAATGGTCCAGCTATTGATGTTTTAGTGCAACAAGCTCTTGCTCGTGGAGATACCGATCCTCGTTACCATTCATATACTCGTCCATCACCGCTTGAGGCAGAAGCTACGCATCGCGCCATTGTGCTGTCCCATGTGGCTGGCAATGTCCCGTTATACATCGTGCACATGTCGGCTGGCGACGCTCTCAATGAAGTAGCGGCGGCACGGCATCATGGGCGCAATGTTTTTGCTGAAACCTGTCCGCAGTATTTGTGGCTCACGCTTGAAGAAACGCTTGGCCAACCTGGCTTTGAAGGTTCAAAATGGGTGTGCAGTACGCCAGTTCGCTCACGAGATAATGATCCGCATTACATCGGTCAGATGGGTCATGGTCACCAAGGCGATCTGTGGAAGGGGTTGCGGATGAACGAACTTGCTGTTGTCAGCACCGATCACTGTCCATTTTGTTTTAAGGATCAAAAAGAACTTGGTCTCGGCAACTTCTCGGCCATCCCCAACGGGATCGGTGGTGTCGAGCACCGCATGGAACTGATTTATCAAGGTGTTGTTGCTGGTGAACTGTCACTTGAACGTTGGGTTGAAACATGTTGCACAACTCCAGCGCGGATGTTCGGCATGTACCCACAAAAGGGCATTATTGCTCCAGGCAGCGACGCCGATGTTGTGATCTGGGATCCCAATAACAAAACCAAGATCGGCATTAACGATAAGCACCATATGAATATGGATCACTCAGCCTGGGAGGGCTGGATTATCGATGGCAAGGTTGACACGGTCTTTTCGCGAGGTGTCACTCTCATTGATAATGACCAATACATCGGTCGCAAAGGACATGGTAAATACATCAAGCGTGGCCTCTCGCAATATCTCGTCTGAGATTTCCCTCCAAAAAGAAAGTTAGGAAAGAGTTATGTACCGCATTGATCATTGGATTGACGGCCACACCGTCAGTAGTAAGTCAGGTCGCACGGGGAATATTTTTGACCCTGCTACGGGTCAGGTTCAAGGCACAGTCGGTTTCGCTGATGTTGATGAGGTTGATCAAGCGGTTGCCAACGCCAAGGCCGCCCTACCCGCGTGGCGTTCAACAAACTTGTCGCGACGAGCCGAGATTATGTTCAACATGCGTGAACTTGTGTCGGCTCATCGCAACGAAATCGCTGCCTTGCTCACTCAGGAACATGGCAAGGTAACTGCGGATGCATTGGGTGAACTCGCCCGAGGTTTGGAAAATATTGAGTACGCCTGTGGCATCCCTAATTTGCTGAAGGGTGGTTATTCAGAGCAAGCCTCTGCTGGTGTTGATGTGTACAACATTCGCCAACCTCTGGGAGTTGTGGCTGGCATCACGCCATTTAACTTTCCATCCATGGTGCCGATGTGGATGTTCGCCAATGCCATTGCTTGCGGCAATACCTTCATCTTGAAGCCCTCCGAAAAAGATCCTTCAACAGCAATGCTGATTGCCGAATTGCTCAAGCAGGCGGGGTTGCCTGATGGCGTATTCAATATTGTGCAGGGAGACAAAGTTGCCGTTGATCGATTGCTTAGTCACCCTGATATTGCTGCGATTAGTTTTGTTGGCTCAACACCCATTGCGCGTTACATCTATGAAACTGGCACAAAAAATGGCAAGCGTGTTCAGGCTTTAGGTGGAGCGAAGAACCACATGTTGGTTCTTCCTGATGCCGACCTTGATATGGCCGCAGATGCTTTAGTCAGTGCTGCCTACGGTTCAGCAGGGGAACGCTGCATGGCGATCTCGGTTGTTCTCGCGGTGGACACGATTGCTGATGAGTTGGTGGCCAAGGTCAAGAGTCGTATCCCCAACATTGTGGTCGGTAACGGGAGCGATCCATCTAGTGAAATGGGCCCGCTGATTACTGGTGAGCATCGCGATAAGGTCGCCGGTTACGTTGCGGGAGCCGCTGGCGAAGGTGCAAAAGTTGTGGTGGACGGTCGCGAGGGAGCGCCAAGTGATGGCTTCTTCTTGAAGCCGAGCCTGATTGATCATGCTCAACCAGGAATGAAATGCTACGACGAGGAAATCTTTGGTCCGGTATTGACTGTGGTGCGGGTGAAGTCGTATGAGCAAGGTCTGCAACTGATTAATGACAATCAGTTTGGTAATGGCACAGCGATCTTTACTCGCGACGGTGGCGTTGCTCGGCAGTTCCAATTTGATGTCAACGTTGGAATGGTCGGCATCAACGTGCCGATTCCTGTTCCGGTTTCGTATTACTCATTTGGAGGTTGGAAGGCCAGTTTGTTTGGTGACCTACACATGTATGGTCCCGACGGGATCGCTTTTTATACCCGCAGCAAAGTAGTGACATCACGTTGGCCTGATCCCCGAACCAGCAAAGTCGATCTCGGCTTTCCGCAGAATAGGTAGAGAGCGAAATGGACATTGGTGTTGTACTCCAAACCACCCCTCCAAGCGCGCGGGTGGTCGACTTAGCGAAAAAAGCTGAGACATACGGGTTCACACATGTCTGGACTTTTGACAGCCATATTTTGTGGCAGGAACCGTTTCCCATTTTCGCGCAGATCTTGGCAGAGACTCGAAATGTCATTGTTGGACCGATGGTCACTAACCCAGCGACTCGCGACTGGACAGTGACGGCGAGCCTGTTCGCGACATTGAACGAAATGTACGGCAACCGCACGGTGATTGGTATCGGTCGAGGAGACTCCGCTGTTCGAGTCACCAACGGCAAGCCAACAACCCTCGCCACCCTGCGCGACAGCATTCACGTGATCAGAGAACTCGCCAACGGTCGTGCAGTGCAATACAAAGGTGCTGATTTGCGTCTGCCGTGGGCGAGTAAGTCGAGAGCTGAAGTGTGGGTGGCGGCTTATGGTCCAAAAGCATTAGCGCTCACGGGCGAAGTCGGCGATGGTTTCATCTTGCAGTTGGCAGATCCGAGTATCACTGAGTGGACGATCAAGGCAGT
>WLTJ01000178.1 GCA_009705435.1 Actinomycetota bacterium
CAGTGACGGGAGGGGCTCACTGTTCATTCGAGTTCGTGTACTTTTCTCGACCCGATAGTGAGTGGGATGGACGCAGTGTGCATGCCGTACGCCAACGTTTAGGGGAAAGGCTGGCGATTGAGGCAGGCGTGGACGCTGATGTAGTGATCCCTGTGCCCGACTCATCGATTCCAGCAGCCATTGGTTACTCTCGCCAATCTGGTATCGCCTTCAACGACGGTCTGATTAAAAATCGCTATATCGGACGCACCTTTATTGAGCCGTCGCAGTCACTACGAGAACGGCGGGTGGCAATGAAGTTCAATGCTCTCGCCGAGAACCTCGTTGGTAAACGAGTCATCGTGATTGATGACTCACTAGTGCGTGGCACAACAGCCGGTCCATTAGTCAAGTTGATCAAGGATGCTGGAGCCACTGAAGTTCATTTACGAATTACGTCGCCACCAGTGATGCATCCCTGTTTTATGGGTGTCGATATGGGTACCTACGACGAACTAATAGCTGCTCGCTTAAGTATTGACGAATTGTGTCGCCATGTTGGCTGTGACTCGCTGGAGTTCTTATCCGTTGAGGGCATGCTGGCAGCGATCGGTAGTCAAAACGGATATTGCACGGCCTGCTTCACTGGTGAGTATGCCATTGATACAACTGCGCTGAGGTTGAGTGCCAGAAAAGCTGGTGTGATCTCATGAGAATTTTGGTTCTCGGATCGGGTGGACGTGAAGATGCGATCGCATGGGCTTTGGAGTGGGGGCATCACGCCAACGATGATGAAGTTTTTGTAGCTCCAGGCAATGGGGGATCTCGGCTTCGTCTGGATGTTGATCCCACAGATCCGCAAGCAGTGGTGGATTTATGTCGACGTGAGGCCATTGGTCTAGTTGTCGTTGGTCCAGAGAGTTCTTTGGCCGCCGGGGTGAGTGACGCTTTACGGGAGGCTTCAATTCCAGTTTTCGGTCCCTCTGCGCAGGCTGCGATGTTGGAAACTTCCAAGGCCTTCTGTCGAAGTTTTGCGACAAAGCATTCCATCCCGTCACCAGTTAGTGAAGTTTTTGTTGGTCCACAGGCAGCCGAGAAAGCCCTGCTGTGGGCTGATCAACAAAGTTTTGAAATCGTTGTCAAGGCCGATGGTTTAGCTGCTGGTAAAGGTGTCGTGGTGCCATCATCTGTTGACGAACGCAATGCCGCCATTAAGACACTCAGTCTCTCGGGTGACTTGGTGCTCGAAGAAAGATTATTCGGCGAAGAGGTTTCACTACTGGTGTTCACCGATGGAATAACCATTTGCCCCATGCCTCCGGCGCGTGATCACAAATGTATTGGTGAAGGAGACACGGGAGCGAACACTGGCGGCATGGGTGTATACGCCCCCACGGCAGCTTGTCCGAGCGACATGGTGGATCGCATTGTTCAAGAAATCATTCAGCCCGCTATCGATGGCCTACGAGCAATGGGTATCGCCTATGTCGGCGTGCTCTATGCGGGAATCATGCTCACTGCGCAGGGACCCAAACTTATTGAATTCAACTGTCGTTTTGGTGATCCAGAAGCCCAAGCTCTGCTTCCACTTTTGCAGTCAGAACTCAAGAGCGTTTTACTAGCCTGCGTTAATGGGACATTAAGCGAATTAGAAATTCGATGGAGTGCAAAGACCTCGTGCGCCGTCGTGGCAGCTGCCCCTGGATATCCGAGTCACCCGATCCTTGGTGGCGTGATCTCTGGACTAGAGAGCGTTGCAAAAAGCGACAACGTGCAGATGTTCCATGCCGGCACCGAGAAGGCTGGCAATGAGATCCGTGTCAATGGTGGTCGAGTGATGTGTGTGACTGGCCTAGGTGAGGATCTCAGCAGTGCCCGACAATCTGCCTACGCCGCGATCAAACATGTGAACTTTGAGGGTCAACAAATCCGTCGCGATATCGGGTGGCGAGAATTAGCGCGTACCACTGGTGGATATGCCAATAGTGGTGTTGATATTGATGAAGGTAATCGCGCCGTTGATTTGATGAAGAAGAAAGTTGAAGCCACCCATACCAGCGATGTGTTGGGCGGTCTGGGATCCTTCGGCGGAGCACTGAGTGTGCGTTCTTTGATGACGATGAATGATCCAGTTTTGGTGGCCTCAACTGATGGGGTTGGTACCAAAGTGATGTTGGCTACCGATCTCGGTCGCTTTGACACGATTGGTCATGACATCGTGAATCATTGTGTGAATGACGTTCTAGTACAGCGGGCGAGACCACTTTTCTTTCTGGATTATGTTGCGTCTTCTAGTATCTCCGCAGAGATGGTGGCTTCGATAGTCGGTGGAATGGCCGACGCATGTGCGGCTAACAAGTGCGTCTTGCTGGGTGGCGAAACTGCCGAGATGCCAGGCGTTTACTCGCCAGGTCATTTCGATGTGGCGGGAACGTTGGTGGGCGTTGTCGATCGAGCACGTTTATTACCGAGCAAGACAATTGAACCTGGCGACTTGATGGTTGGTTTGCTGGCGTCGGGATTGCACACCAATGGCTATTCGTTGGTCCGCAGAATTTTTGCTGGATTGCCCCTTGATGTTGTCCCGCAAGGTTGGACGTGCACCTTGGGTGATGCTCTGCTGGCCTCGCATCGCTCCTACCTCAACGTTCTCGACCGTGCTCTGAAAGGCGATGTGATCAAGGGTTTGGCGCATATCACCGGCGGTGGCTTTGAAGAAAACATCCCGCGCGTATTGCCTCCAGGCTGTTCTGCCAAGGTCGATCTTGGTTCATGGCCGATGATTCCAATTTTTGAACTCATTCGCGATGTCAGCGGGCTGCCAGATCGTGAGTTATATCGAACCTTCAATATGGGTATCGGTATGGTGATTATCGTCAAGCCATCTGACCTTGAGGAATTGCGTTCGCAGATTGAAGAGCCAATCTGGGTCATTGGGGAAGTGACTTCAGGGAATCGTGAGGTTGATTTAGCGTGAGCGCTCGCCTTGTAGTTCTTGCCTCGGGTTGGGGGAGTAACGCGCAAAGCATTATTAACGCAGAGAAAGCTCAACTTCTCGACGTCCAAGTGGTGGGCGTGGTGTCAAATCATCTTGACGCATTCGTTTTAACGAGAGCGCGTGATGCGGCAATTCCCGCTTTTCATGTAGGTCGTGAAGAGGGCGAAGATCGCCACACCTATGACTCACGCCTCGCTCATGTTGTCAAGGCTCTGAAACCTGAAGTCGTGGTGTTAGCGGGTTGGATGCGCATCCTCAGCAATCATTTCATCACCGCTGTGGGGGCTCCGATCATCAATGTGCATCCTGCTCTCCCCGGAGAATTTGCTGGGACGCAAGCCATTGAACGGGCTTTCGCCGAACGGGATAGCGGTCGAGCGTCAAGCGGTGTCATGGTTCACCTCGTTCCTGATGAGGGAGTAGACGATGGGCCAGTCCTAGGGACTACTGTCGTACCAATCCTTGAGTCAGACATGCTGGAAGATTTCGCCGCACGGATGCACCAAGCAGAGCATCATCTACTTGTCAATGTTCTCAGCCAGTTCACGGCGACTATCTCACATCTATCCTCTTGAAAGGAAATTAGGTCATGACGGCAACGACAGCGCGCGAGTCCAATGAATCTATTTTTACTACAACCCAGGCGTACACCTTTGACGATGTTGTCATTGTTCCTGCGTTCAGTTCGACCCTTCCGGACGCCGTGGACGTGTCGGCAGTTTTCTCGCGTGATATTCGCTTGGCCTCGCCATTGATTTCGGCTGCTATGGATCGTGTCACAGAATCCAAGATGGCCATCGCTATGGCGCGCTCGGGTGGCCTCGGGGTGATTCACCGCAATATGTCCATCGCCGAACAATCTCAGCAAGTTGTCAGGGTAAAGCGCTCACAATCGGGATGGATCACCGACCCAGTGACCTTATCTATTTCGGCAACATTGCAAGATGCCGAAGACATCATGTCGCAGTTTCATATTTCTGGTGTTCCTATCGTCGATGCTGAGCGCAAACTTGTTGGCATTTTGACGAACCGCGACACCCGTTTTTGTGAAGCCCAAGATTTTTCTCGTTCGGTTGCTGACTTTATGACGGCTGCACCTTTGATCACCGCTCCGATGGGTACGACATTGGCGCAGGCGCGAACAATTCTCGGTAAGCATCGCTTGGAGAAGTTGCCTCTTGTCGACAGCGATGGGACCTTGATGGGTTTGATTACTGTCAAAGATATTTTGAAAGCCACAGAGCATCCCCATGCCACGCAAGATGAGCGTGGCCGTCTGCGCTGTGGAGCGGCAGTGGGCGTTGGCGCTGATCTTGA
>WLTJ01000179.1 GCA_009705435.1 Actinomycetota bacterium
CTGTTGTCCATTGTGTAGGTCTGCGCAGCCGATGCCGGCGTCGTTCCCGCTAAGGCATTTCCAGCGATATCAGTCACGGTTGGGGAAGCCACAAAACCGATACCCACGACACCGTTGTATCCAGCGAGATCGCCGCCCGAAACCGTGATGTCGTAATCACCAGTTGAACCACTCACCATCGCAACCCGTGAAACGATTGCCGTGGTCCCGGTTGCGACAAGGTCGGATGCATCAAGTCCACTTAATGCTTCGCTAAATGACAGCCTGAAGGTCAAAGTATCAAGCCCAGTAGTTTGAGAAGTTGGGAATGACCGATTGTTGCTTGAGAAGGTCGGGGCCGTTGTGTCGATGACGACGTTTGTTTCGTAGGAAAAACCCGACGATCCAGTCTTGACGCCGCTCACTGTTGCTCGAGCTCTAAACGTATGCGCTCCAGCAGCAATATTGGACGGCGGCGAGAATGAATACGTTCCATTACCTGCGGCTGTCACCGAACCAAGTGGTGTTGAACTTCCATCCATATACACGTAGACAGTGGCACCAGCATCAGCAACTCCGGTCAATTCGGGAGTGAGATCGTTCGTTGGTGATACCGCAGTGACCGAAGGAGTCGCGACCATCACCGGAACTGGCAAGAACCACGAGACCACATCTGAGGCCGGACTTTCGTTACCTCGAAGATCGATTGCAGTGACGTAGTAGTAATAGGTAATTCCTCGGCCGACAGCAATATGTTCAAAGGTGCTGATTCCGGCCGTGACACTGCTCAACGAACTGAAAGATGCCGCGCTTGAACAACTTGCTGCAATCAAGCCCGAGCATGAATAGATGCGATATTCCTTGAGGTCAGACTCGGTGTTGTCAGTCCAGTCCAGGCTGATGCCGTCAACTCCCGAGGCCGACAAGACCGTGGGCTTGATCGGCGGAACTCCATCGACGGAAAGCAACTTACTTCCTACGAGCGAAGTTGCACTTCCTGGTGCAGGCAACGTGTTGTCTGCTGCAATACCTGCTCTGTCGGTTATGACCCCACCGGCAACGTCAAGCGAATTAGTTGCCTTAATGTCGAGTTGGTTTTTTAGATCGCCCTCGGCAACTACATAGTTGAAGAGCAAAGTTGAAGATCCGCTACCCGATACATAGTTGAGCACAACATCGCGTGTTCCTGCATCGAGCGTCAACGTAGGAGTACCCGTCACTACTACTGCTTCCGAGTAGGAAACGTTGACGGAGATTTCTCTACCAATGATGTAGTTACCAGTTGGGTTTGGCGAAGATACGCCCGTCACCACTGGCGCGGTTGTATCGACTGAGTACGACAAGGAAAGCGACCCCGCACCTGTTTGGTAACCCTGCGTGTGAATTGGCATCGCCACTTCTGTTGCGGTGTAGCTGGACCCTCCACCGCCACCGGAATAGCCACCAGTACCTGTGCGATCAAGTTGCGGTGAGTTACCAGCGGCCCAACCACCCCAATAACCACCGCCACCGCCACCTGAATACGCCTGAACTGCAACCCCACCAAGACCTAACGACTTGCCATACGTCTGCGAACCACCATAACCAGAACAGTTGCCCGTCTGACCACCTGCACACGAATTACTTCCACCTTCACCAGCGGTCAAACCACCGCCAAAACCACCAGCCATATTATTTCCACCACCACCACCTCCACCAGCGACGAGGACACGGGTTGCCAACGAGGTGGCATTGTTCCAAGTGCTCGGCCCAGTCACAGTGCCACTAGCTGTTGTCCCCGCCAATGTCGTAGTGGAAACCGCATACGAGAACGTCTTGTTCACAGCATTAATCGCAGTCACCGTAAACGTTCCATCAAACGGCGAGCCAACACCCTTAACGATCACCGAATCGCCGATACTGAAACCGTGAGCCAATGACGTCGTCAACGTTGCAGTACTTGACTGCACAATCTTGTTCGTTACCACCAACTTATTACGACGAATATCGGTCGCACCACCACCACCGCCACCCTGACTCGCAGCACTACCGCTACCCCCACCATTCCAACCACCCACGTTGCTCGAGCCACTTCCACCGACATAGAGATAGAGGGTTTCTCCTGGCGTTACTGGAATTGCACCTTGCAAACGTCCACCCTTGCCACCAAGACCACTCGCACCGGTTCCGCCCTGACCACCGATGGCGTCAACTTGCAACCATGACACCCCAGGTGGCACGAGATATGGGCGAACTGTTCCATTTGCCGCATATGTATTCGTTGTCAAAGTTGTAGGAGTTGCCGAAACGTCCCCCGAAACTGGCGTCTCATTGTTCACTCCGTTAGCCGTCACCACTGCTGAGACGCCGTAGTAGTAAGACGTTCCATTCGTCAATCCAGTGTGGGTGTAACCAAGAGTTGACAAACCGACAGTTGTAATCAGCGTCGTCGGGTTCGGCGTGGTTCCGCCATAAACGCGATAACCAGAAAGTCCACTCAACGTCGATTCATTCCAGCTCACAGTTACTGCGGTATTCAGCGCAGTGGCCTGCACTCCTGTCACTGTGGGCGAAGCTGACCATGAGATGGTCATCAGACCATTTCCTTCATTCACGCCTTGAGCGTGCAGCACAGCAGTAACTTCGGGAGCGGTGTAACTGGACCCTCCACCGCCACCGGAATAGCCACCAGTACCTGTGCGATCAAGTTGCGGTGAGTTACCAGCAGCCCAACCACCCCAATAACCACCGCCACCACCACCGGAATACGCGACAGTGCCAACACCACCAACACCCAACGACCTGCCGTACGTCTGCGAACCACCAAGACCAGAACAGTTACCCGTCTGACCACCTGCACACGAATTACTTCCACCTTCACCAGCGGTCAAACCACCGCCAAAACCACCAGCCATATTATTTCCACCACCACCACCGCCGCCAGCAACCACAACCCGAGTCGCCAACGACGCCGCAGTCGCAAAAGCACTCGGCCCCGACACCGTTCCACTCGCAACACGACCCGCATACGTCGAAGTAGTCACCATGTACGACAAAGTTTTGTTTAACGCACTCACTGCAGTCACAGTAAAAGTGCCATCGAACTCTGCACCCACACCCGAAACAATGATCGTGTTACCCACAACCAAACCATGAGTTTCCGCAGTAGTCAACGTTGCAGTACTTGACTGCACAATCTTGTTCGTTACCACCAACTTATTACGACGAATATCGGTCGCACCACCACCACCGCCACCCCGCCCAGCAGTTTCACCGTTACCCCCACCATTCCAACCACCTAGATTCATGCTGGAAGCCAAGTACTCACCACCTTTACCGCCCACATAGACATACAGCACTTCACCAGGCGTCACATCGATGGCTCCTTGCGTGCGGCCACCCCTACCCCCGAGCCCAGTCGCGCCAACTGCTCCCTGAGCACCTCGTGCATCAATAAAAATCTTGTTGACGTTCACTGGCACCGTGTATTGCTGCACATCTCCGGTTGAAGCAAAGTTCTGTGCGCTACTAAAACTTGGTGTTGCTGTTACCTCAGTTGATTTTTGAGATTCAATAGAACCAGTCACTATGGATACGCGATAGAAGTATTCCGTGCCCAGTGTTAAGCCATTTTGGCGCTGCACAGCACCTGCGCTCGTTGTTGTCGACACCACATTGGCAGCGCTGAAAGAAAATGACAGCGTTGTAGCCGTGATAGCAGTAATGGTTCGTACTCCATCCCAAAGTGGGTCAATTCCACTCACAACGATGTTCGAACCCACTGTGTACCCATGAGCAGTCGCTGTTGTCAGAGTGACAACATTGTTAGTTAGCGATTTATTCGTCACTGCAAGAGTGGCACCATGGTGATCGAATGCCGTGGTTCCAACTGGGAGAGTCGCCAATAGGGTCGTCGGATTTTGTGAAGTTCCACCGTATACGCGGTACTGAGTGACGCCAGAAATATCTGATGGGTCCCAACTGATGGTGTTATAGCCAGTCCAGCCCGATGCATCAACACCAGTGGGGTATGCCCGCGTCGGCACCGTCAAGGTAAGAGATCCATCTTCAGCATTAAAGCCTTGCGTATGCATAACGCCGGCAATGGTTCGCAAGTCTGTTGCACTCAATACTTCGGGTGCGGTGTAGCTTGAGCCGCCACCACCACCCGAATATCCACCAGTACCTGTGCGATCAAGTTGCGGTGAGTTACCAGCAGCCCAACCACCCCAATAACCACCGCCACCACCACCGGAATACGCGACAGTGCCAACACCACCAACACCCAACGACCTGCCGTACGTCTGCGAACCAC
>WLTJ01000018.1 GCA_009705435.1 Actinomycetota bacterium
AAGTTATCTAAATCAAGTAGGGTCACACCGTCAATTGTTGCGACATCGGACTCAACATCGCGTGGCACAGCAATATCCACGATGAACAATGGTCGCGAAGCACGCTGTTGCATCGCCTTTGAGACCATCTCAACGTCAATCACTGTTGTACCAGCACCAGTGCATGTCACAACGACATCAGCCTGCGTCAGAGTCTCGACTAGCCGATAGAACTCAGTGACTGAACCAGAAACTCGATCAGCTAAGGCTTGCGCTTTAGCGATGGTTCGATTGGTCACGAGAACTTGGCTAATACCAGCATCGGCCATGGCGATAGTGACACCCTCGCCCATGTCGCCAGCTCCGACGACAAGGACAGTCAACCCTTCAACCGTTCCGAGATTTTCGCGGGCCATATCGACGGCAGCTTGACTGACACTCGCGGTATGGCGACCGATAGATGTTTCAGTGCGCGCCCGCTTTCCGGTTTCAATGGCGTGTCTAAACAAAAGATTCAGCGTGGATAATGATCCACCTTCATGTTGCGAACGCTCCCATGCCGAACGTACCTGACCAAGAATCTCGCTTTCGCCGACGACCGCCGAATCCAAGCCGGCAGCCACTTCAAACAAGTGACTGATGGCAGCATCGTCGTGCTGGCTATAGACATGGGGTGTCAATTCTTCGGCGGAAAATCCACCAAGTTCGCAAAAGAAATCGCGAAGATCGCCGTAGGCCCCGTGAAATTTCTCGGCAACTGCATACACCTCAGTGCGATTACATGTTGACAGCACCACAACTTCACGAATGTTCGGTCGCGCCATCAGACCATGAACTGTCTTGGCAATTGCGTCGTCAGCAATTGTGACCCGCTCCAGAAGAGCCAGAGGCCCAGTTCGGTGATTCACCCCAAATACGACGATCGACACGACAGTAACCCTATCTCTCAGACCTTTTATCGGACCTATGCACTGACACTCTTCGGTAAAACTTGTGGCCATGGAACAACTTTTTTCTTGTGTTGTTCGTGGAAACTCAGGATCTGCAATTCGCAGGCCAAATCAACTTGGCGAACGCTAATTCCCGCTGGAACGCTCACGGGAATCGGGGCGAAGTTCAAAATACTGGTTACCCCGGCAGAGATCAGTCGATCGGCAACCATCTGAGCAGCCTCGCCCGGAACTGCCACCACGCCTATCGCCACCTGCTGCGAGGCGATGAGATTGGGTAGTTCATCAATATGGCCCACCCGCAGACTGCCAATCAGCGAACCAACTTTGGCTTCGTCGATGTCCACGAGCCCGACGATTGGGTAACTCCGTCGCCCGAACCCGCCCGAGCCAATGAGGGCCTGACCCAAATTGCCTGCACCGACGATGACGACTGGCCATTCGTGGTCAACCCCAAGTTCTCGTTGAATCTGAAAAATCAAGAAGGAAACCTCGTACCCAACCCCACGAGTCCCATAACTGCCGAGGTAACTGAGATCTTTACGGACTTTGGCAGCGTTAATGCCGCCCATTTCGGCGATTTTCTCCGAAGACACACCGGCTACCCCAGATTCTGTCAACTCCAGCAGAATCCGCAGATACATCGGAAGCCGAGAAATCGTGGCTTCTGCGATTTTGCGACGAGAGCGTTCTGCCATTCAAAAAACGCTACGCCCGATTGTTCGTGAGCGAGAAGTCCCACAGCGTGACACAGACCCGCGCCAATGGTCATCGGTCACCGCTGTTACTCAGCCTCCTTGGCTCTAACCTCGCATCGTGACGTTGAACGCCGCCCTCGCTGCCGCTGCCACTCTCGTGGCTCTGGCTTTCAGCATCTCTACTTTTGATCGCTGGTTACAACGACGCCGTCCTCACGATGGAGCGTGGAGTTTTTCATTGCTCTTGTTTGCTGTGGGATCGCTGGCCTTGTGGTGGGCTGAGGCCCGCGGTTGGAGCCTGTCTTCATTTCGAGTTTTCTTTTTAGCAGGAGCCGTACTCAATGTGCCGTGGCTGGCACTCGGAACGGTCTACCTCTTGTTCGGAATAAAAATCGGCAAGATCGTCAAGACCTGGCTGATCGGATTATCTGGTGCTGCTGTGGGAGTGCTGCTGGTTGCTCCCACCAAACGCGATCAATTAATCGGCACAGATGTGAGTGGCGGGGCATTGCCGCAGGGAAGTGAAATTTTTGGTGTCGCCCCGCGAGTCTTTGCCGCGGTTGGCTCGGGCGTGGCCGCGTTGTTGATTATTGGTGGCGCCATGTGGTCAATCGTCAGAGTGCTGCGCGGTCGCGTGCCTGCTGTCGGGCAAGCGCAACGGCAGATCACGAATACTCGTCGTCACGTAGCCAGCAATACTTTGATCGCCGTGGGGACCATTATTCTTTCAGCGAGTGGCACTTTGGCTGGTCGCCTCGGTGAGGATCGCGCTTTCGCCGTGACCTTATTGCTCGGCATCGTTGTGCTCTTCGCCGGATTTTTAGTCTCCGCATCAAGGGCCGATGGATCGTGGCGAAAGTTAGTGGACTTACAAACGCAAGAGGGATAAAACCCCAGCCAAAAGAATGCCTGCGAGTAAAAGAACCGTGGTCAAAGTTGTTGCTGGTCGCATGTCTTTATCCTAGTTGCCGAAAAGCTACTTATTTCTCAACGAAATCGGGGTTGATACGCCTGGCTCTGTTGCACCAGGTTGTAATGAAACCTGCTCACCTTCGCCCAAAGATAATTCTTTCGCTGCTGATGAACGATCAACGGCGAGACACAACAGACCTGACGAATCAATCACCAATCCAGTTGCACCTTGGCCGAGATCACCAAAGGATGTTGAAATTGCGAAATTGCGAATGTTCTCACCGAAGCTCACGCGGACACGATCAACTTTGGTATTCCACGCTGTTTCTAAATCATCAAGACTGACATTTAATTGGCAATTACCGAAGCGGTCGACCCAAATAACTTCACACTCCAGTGTGCCATTCTCATCGCGTGGAATCGGCACGATACCTGGCAACAATGCAGCGGGGTCAACTTGCGTTCCAACCTCGTATAAATCAATACCATTGCACAACATCGCGGCGATCGGCGCAAAAACATCACGCGCTGCGAACGTTGATCCGGGAGCAACAAGATGATGTTCTTCTTTGTCAAGAATGACAGCGCGCTCAGCACCACCAACTAAAGCCACCCCAGGTGCTAATAAACCGTTATCAGGACCGATAAAAATTCCGGCACCACCTGCAACCTCGACAGCCACTAAACGACGTTGTGTTCCCGCTCCTGGATCTACTGCAGCAATCACAATGCCTTCAGTCAGATACGGAACCGCGCGCGCTAGTGACAACGAAGCGCCGCGAACATCAAACGGAGAAATGCCGTGCGTGAGATCAATCACAACGACTTGCGGAGCCGACTCACGGAGTACTGCTTTGACGACGCCCACATGTTCTGACTCATAACCAAAGTCAGAAATGAATGACACGGTCTCATAGGTACGACTCACGCTTCACAGTGTGTCAGTGAAATTGACTCAAGTCACCAAACAACAACAGACCCGAGAAATGCGACGGGGCTGGTGCCAACCCCCCGCTGGCACCAGCCCTATCGGCGCTGCCCTTGCGGGCGCGTCCCTAGCCAACCTTCAGCTAGCGGTCATGTGACCTGTGACATACCCTAGGCACAGGCGCACCAACTTTGAAAGTGAAAAAGTGAGATTTATTCGCTGCCCGAAAACGGGGTAAATAACACTAAAAGTCCGCTACTGACCACCGAGTTGGCGACTTCGCTCTGTGGCGGCGCGAACGGCCTCAGCAAAAGCAGTCCGAATGACCTGCGCCTCAAGGATCGCAATCCCCGCCGCAGTTGTGCCCCCAGGTGAAGTCACACTGGCACGTAAATCCTTAGGGTCCTGGCCCTGAGCCAGTAAAGCCGCAGATCCGACGAACAATTGGCGAATCAATAACTCAACGGTGTCACGCGGCAAACCTTCAGCGACTCCAGCATCCATCAGAGCCTCAGCCACCAAGAAGAGATATGCGGGACCACTGCCGACGAGCCCGGTGACAGCATCTAATTGCGCTTCGGGCACAGTGACGACAATGCCCACCGACCCTAAAACTGCTTGTGCCCACTCCAAATCGGCCTGGGTGGCATGTGTGCCTCCGGCAATTCCTGAGGCCCCCTGTCCCACCAGAGCAGGCGTGTTGGGCATCGCTCGGACGACTGCCACTCCAGCACCACAAGCCGACTCAAGGGTTTTCAATGTGACCCCAGCAGCAATCGACAAAACCCTTGTTGCCCCAACCCCAACGCAAGCCTGAGCCGCGGCTGGCACATCTGGGGGTTTCACAGCGATGACGGCTGAACCACATGGTCCGATCGTGGCCGAAATTGTGACACCTGGGAAAAGTTGCGCCAAGTGTTGGCGACGAGCCTCGAGGACCTCAACGATCATCAGATCACTAGGCGTTACAAAGCCCGATGACAACAAACCGCCAGCCAGTGCCGCTCCCATATTTCCACCACCGACGATGGCCAAAATTGCCGAATCAGAAGTACCCATGCTGTCACGCTAACGCTGTGGAGGCCTCGCCGATGCGACTTCCCGATCACAGTCGGCAAGACCAATGCACTGTGGGTCTCGTTCGCCGACAAAGGGCGAGAGATTTAACTAGTTCGCAAAGCGTGAGGCAAAGCCGATGGCCAGCAGTGGTCGAAAACACTGCTCAACATAGGCATACAGCGAACCAACAACACGGTCCACTTCGGACTCCACCAAACCAATCAATGACAACTCGCCACGCAGGTACACAGCGTCTTCAAGTCCCACTGAAAAATGGGCCCCAATCAATTTGTCATTGCGACGTAACAAGTTCTCATTGAATTCAGCGATGTTCTCTTCGGGAGCAGGAAGCACATACGTTTCATAACGCAATGTGCGCTGCCCAAGCGTGAGCCACACGGTGATGTAGTCCTTGGTCTCACCCTTCATTCGTATATACCAACGGGCGCGATATAAGGGATCAGGATCTCCATGATCAATTGCCAAAATTGTTTCATTGACAGATTTGAGTTTCGCTAACCATTCATCAATTTGGCGTTCAAAGATCGCCAAAGAACCGTCATCAAAGAGATCACTCACGAGCAGTTCACGAGTGAGCGAGAGGTGATATCTGTGTACACCCGACGTAAACGTGCTGCAGCAAAACTCCATGTATAACGGCGACCGCGGTCAGCCGCCGCAATGCCCATCGCGGTGGCGAGAGCAGGATTATCAAGGAGTTCTGCAGTGTATTTAGCGAAAACTTCAGGATCACGATCAGCAACGAGATAGCCAGTGCGGCCATGATCAACAAGCGATAACAAACCACCGACAGCGTTGGCAATGACAGGAATGCCACATGCAGCAGCTTCAAGGGCGACAAGCCCAAAACTTTCTGAACGACTCGGGACCCAAACAGCGTCCGCCGCCCGGTAATACGTCGACAACATGTGGTGCGCTTGCGCTTCAACGAAGTGCACCTGGCGAGTCAAACCCAATTCGGCGATCAGTGACTGGACGCGAAGAACTTCTGTGTCACCATTCGAACCGCTCGCTCCACCAACGACATATAACTGTGCATCGCGACGACCAAGAGCAGCTAAAGCGCGAACTGCGACATCAACTCCCTTGAGAGGCTGAATGCGTCCGACGAATAACAACACTGGTCCGTCGCCCATTGCGAGTGCCGCACGAGCACCGCGCTTATCACCAGGTGTGAAGAATGCATGTTCAACACCTGGCGCAACGATTTCTAAAACACCTGGCGGGTTGCCATACAGACGACGGAACTGATCTTCTTCTTCATCGCAACTCACACAAATCGCATCAGCACAACCAATGATTTGGGCTTCGGCTCTTTCACGACGTTCAGGTTCGGGATCGCCACCTTCGGCTTTGACTCGGGCCAAGGTATGAAAGGTCGTCACCAGTGGGACATCTAATTCGTGTTTGAGCGCGTGCCCAGATAGGCCTGATAACCAATAATTCGCATGCACGACATCAACTGGGTGATTGCGGCGAATATCGTCGAGTACCAAATCGGTAAACGTCGGAACGAGAGACTCAAGTTCTTCTTTGGGTAAATCAAATTGACCAGCAGGAATATGAATCACTCGATGATTGGGCTCAACCAAGATTTCTCGGGGCAAACCAGCGCGCCACTCACGGGTATACGTAGTGACTTCAACGCCGGCGTGGGCCAGACCCGCCACGAGTTCGCGAACGTACACATTCATCCCACCCGAATCCCCAACCCCTGGCTGAGCCAAAGGCGAGGTGTGCAAAGAGAGCATGGCTACGCGCGTCATCAACTTTGGAAACTATCGCTGATCTTTAACCTTTGCCTGAACGAGCCTTCAACAACTGCGTCAGTTTTGTAACAAAGTGTCGACGGAGGCGTCCCCATCGCGGTAGCGACGCACCAATTCCGCCGTCAAAGCGTCAATTCGATCAAATAACTGGCGGCGCAAGTCAGACTGCGCCGACTCAAAAACCTGTATTCCATTTTCCAATGAGGTCAGACCCAAGTCATCAAGGTCGGCCATGTTGTCAAAGCCCAAACTGTCACACAACGCATCAAATTCAGCCAGCAAGGGATGATCGGCGCTGACCTCGGTGTCTCGTGGTGGACGCGCCGATCCAGTACTGGGTGCAGGGCCAACTCCAGAACGCACGATCTCGGCAACAGAGACAGCTCCACTTCCATCAGCCCTATGACGCTTCACAGCAGTCACTAAATCAAGACGACCTTGAGCTAGTCGACGCACGAATGAGACGGCATCTTCTTGCTGGCGCAAGGTATCGCGCTCGGCGCGGAGATCTGGCAATGACAACGAGGCTGGATCGCCCGATGGATTCGCTGTCTGATTCATGAACTTCCTCCAGAGACGGGTGGCAATACCGCTACTTCATCATTGTCGCCCACGGCTGTCAAACCGGGTACCGATTCTCCGTTTAACCAAATTCGACACGTTGGCACTAAGTCAGCAAAGGAATCTCCATAGCGTTGAATCGCGCTGGCAATGACCTCATCAACCGTTGACCCTGCCACAGTATCGCTTGATGTGCCGGCCACTTCACGGGCTCGGGCGAATAGACGCAGAGTTGCCACTCATCTGAGCGTACCCGCACTACCCTCATTGGTCGTGCCTCAACAAGTTGCGATGACGAATACCCGTGTACTTGTACTGCGACATGGACAAAGTGAATGGAACGCTCTTGGGCGCTGGCAAGGCCAAGCAAATCCGCCCCTCACGAGCCTTGGAATCCAACAAGCCACGGACGCCGCAGGCTTACTCGCCACCGAATGTCCTCACTTTGACCTCGTGATCACAAGCAAACTTGAGCGAGCACACCTCACAGGCCAAACAATCGCCCAGATACTCGGTGTACCAACAGTGCACGTTGACAACAGGTGGCAAGAAAATGATGCTGGTGAATGGCAGGGTCTGACCCCTGACGAGATTCGCGTGCAGTGGCCTGGATACCTTGAAAGTGGGCGTCGCCCACCACATTTTGAAACCGAAGAATCGACCAACCAACGCGTCGGCGCTGCGCTCAATAACATCGCCGAAGAAAATCGTGGCAAGTGCATCTTGGTGATTTCTCACGGTGGAGTACTGCGGTTATTGCGTGCCCATCTCGGCGGGCAGGATCAACGCTTCCCCAACTTGTCAGGGTCATGGTTTGAACACAATGAATCCAGCGGATGGCACCTCGGCTCATTGCTCTACCCACTTCAACTCATTGCCGATGATCTGCGTAATAACGGCGCCGTTGAATGAGCTCTCAACGACGACTCATTGATCGCTTTCTCGACGATTCATACTCTCCCGAAACTCGTCGTCACGTCGGCACTTTGACCATTGCTCGAATGACTACAAATGGATGCTTTCGGTTCGCCCCTCCATTTTTAGCGAGTATTTCGAACGACTTCAATATCAGTTTGTCGCGTCTTGGTTTAGCCCTGATGTTCACCGAGATCACAATGGCCATTGCTCCCATTCTTGGTTCATATGTGGACCGCGTCCATCGCCGCACTGCCATGGCGGGTGGTCTCATCGGACTTTCAGGAGCTACTGCCTTAGCCGCAGCGAGTCCATCGCTGTGGGTCTTCATGATCGGCATTTTGCTGCTCGGCATCTGCAAATTTATTTTTGATATGGGACTCACTGCTTGGGTGAATGATCATGTGGACTACGAACGACGCGGTCGGGTCATCGGCCTCACGGAAACATCATGGGCACTTGGTTTACTCATTGGCGTCACATCAATGGGTCTTGTGGCCTCGGCGACATCGTGGCGTTGGGGATACGCCGCGGGCGCACTCGGTGTGGCGCTGATGGCGGTGGTGGTCGCCACGCGTCTTGATGGTCATGATGTCGTAGGTTCGCAGCGCATTCAACAAACGCAAAAACATCCGATGCCGGCACAGGGCTTTTGGATTGTTGGGGCGATGTTTTTTTTGATGGCGGCAAGTCAAACAATGTTCGTCACCTTCGGTTCTTGGCTCGATGACGAATTTGGTTTCACTGAGGCAGGAATATCTGCAGTGGCCTTTGGACTTGGGGCATTCGAACTTTTCGCATCGATCACCAGTGCACGCCGCACTGATCTATGGGGCAAAGAACGTAGTGCAATATTGGGCGCAGGGCTTATTGTCCCAGCGGGCTTATTGCTCACGGTTGGACATAATCACTTGATTTCTGGGCTGATTTTATTGGGTATTTACCTACTCGGATTTGAATTCGCGATTGTCAGTTTGTTGCCCCTCGGAGCAAATCTGATTACTCATTCACCCGCTCGCGGTCTAGGTATCGTGCTCGCTGGCGGCGCATTAGGTAGGGCCAGCATGTCGGTTATTGCCACTGCCACTTATGACTCATTCGGCATCAATGTTCCTGCGTTCATTGGCGCCTGCTCGGCCTTATGCACAATCTTGTGCATGATTGCCTATAGCCGTACAACCAAACAGTCGGTTCTTTAACCGCGATAACCATTTGTAATCGGAAGTCGGCGATCTTTGCCAAAGGCCTTTTCAGAAACGCGCACACCAGGTGCGCCCTGACGCCGTTTGTATTCACTGAGATCAACGAGACGCGCTATGCGTCGCACGATGTCTTCGGGGTGACCCAACTCGATGATCTCTGCGGCTGTGCGATCTTGCTCAACATACAAAGCCAAGATCGGATCAAGAATGTCATAGGGCGGCAGGCTTTGATCATCACGCTGATCGGGACGCAATTCGGCTGACGGCGGTTTTGTGAGCACTGACTCGGGAATGATCTCGCGACCTGCTCGTTCATTGACATAGCGACTTAAACCAAAGACATCGGTCTTTAACAAGTCTTTGATCACTGCATACCCACCTACGGAGTCCCCGTAAATCGTGAAGTATCCAACAGCCAGTTCGCTCTTGTTACCAGTCGTTAAAACCATCCATCCAAACTTGTTTGACAATGCCATCAGAATTTGGCCACGACAACGACTCTGCAAGTTTTCTTCAGTGAGGTCCGCTTCTCGACCAGCAAAACTAGGAGCAAGCATCGCAAGATACGCCTCAAAAACTGGCTCGATAGAAATAGTTTGACAGTCGATTCCTAAAGCATCAGCAAGAGCATAAGCATCGGTCTGAGAACCATCAGATGAATATCGCGAAGGCATCGCCACGCCGTGCACATGTTCAGCACCCAAAGCTTCAACTGCCAACGCAGCGACAATTGATGAGTCAATTCCGCCAGACAAACCAATGACGACATCAGTGAACTTGTTCTTGCGAACATAATCGCGTGTTCCTAGAACGAGCGCGCCGTACATTTCTTCATACCGACTGCTGATCGGAGCAACAGTGGTTAGTGCATTCGTTGTGCTTGCTAGATCAAGTTCTACAACCGTAAGACCAGTCGCAAACTGCGGCGCACGTGCCAACATTTTTCCAGCAGCATCAACGACCATTGAGGAACCATCAAAGACCAATTCATCTTGACCACCCACCTGATTGACATAGACAATCGCACAATTATTTTCACGCGCCCGACCACTGAGCATCTCTTGTCGTTGCATCAACTTGCCACTGTGAAATGGGGAGCCGTTGATATTGATATTGACTTGCGCTCCACTGCGAGCCTGCTCGGCAACTGGTCCATCGGCGCGCCAAATGTCTTCACAAATAGAGACCGCAAATTTGATTCCAGCAACCTCAAAAATCTGGTGCTCGCCCGAGCCTGGGGCAAATGTCCGCTCCTCATCAAAGACGTCATAGTTCGGCAGATGGCGCTTGTGGTACACCCCGTGAATCGCACCATGGGAGCAGACAGCCGCAGCGTTATAAATCACGGGTTGGCCAGAAGATGTTTGTTCGCCGATACCTCGATCAACAAAACCGATGACCGCGATGCAGGACCCAGTGAGTTTGGCAAGATCTTCAAGAACGATTCGATTATCACGCACGAAGCCGGATTTCAGCACAAGGTCTTCGGGTGGGTATCCAGTGACAGACAATTCGCTGAAAGCCACAATGTCGCATTTTGCAGCTACTGCCTCGGCATATAGACCGGCGATCAGGGCGCGATTACCCGCTAGGTCGCCCACAGTGGGGTTCATCTGCGCCAGGCCGATTCGCAAAGTTGCCATACAGGTGAGGCTAACCGCGCCGTCGGTGTGGTCATCTGAGACTTTAACGGTTACCGTTCAAGGACGGTTTTCACCCAAGTGTTGGCGCTGTTTGGTCCGTCATGGTTCACACAGCGTTCACAATCGGGCAACGACCGAGAAATGCCCCCCTGCGAGCCTTTCAATGCCCCGTACAACTATCCCGGCAACGCCGGATCAAAATCCCTGGAGGACCAAGTGGCCTATCAAGCCGAATACATCTGGATCGACGGCACTGCGCCAACGCCCCTTCTACGCTCAAAAACAAAGATCTTGGCTGATGATGTCACGACACCTCCAGGTTGGGGTTTCGACGGTTCGTCGACAAACCAGGCCTCAGGCGATGCATCCGACTGCGCATTGAACCCAGTCTTCACTTGCCCCGATCCCATCCGTGGTGGAGACAACATCCTCGTGTTGTGTGAAGTCTTACTTGCCACAACTGGCAAGCCACACCCCACTAACACTCGTGCAGCATGCGCCAAGGCCGCCAAGAAGTTCGCTGATCAAGAAATGATCTTCGGTATTGAGCAGGAATACACCATGTTGCGTCCGGATGGTCGCCCACTTGGTTTTCCTGCCAGTGGTGGATTCCCAGAACCTCAGGGTCCCTATTACTGCGGTGTTGGCACAGGTCGAGTCATCGGTCGTGACATTGTCGAAGAGCACACGCAGGCTTGCATGGATGCTGGTTTGATGATTGAAGGAACCAACGCCGAAGTCATGCCTGGTCAGTGGGAATACCAAATTGGTGCCGCAGATGCCATGACTGTCGGCGATCACATGCAGATTGCGCGCTGGTTGTTGCATCGCATCGCTGAAGATTACGACGTAGTGATCTCCCTCGCCGCCAAGCCACAAAAGGGTGACTGGAACGGAGCTGGTGCGCACACCAACTTCTCCACCAAGGCCATGCGTAACGACAAGGACATGAAGGCAATCACCGCGGCATGTAACGCCATTGGCAAAAAAGTCATGGAGCATGTCACCAACTACGGACACGACATCGAAAGCCGCCTCACTGGTAAGCACGAGACCGCCCCATGGAACAAGTTCAGTTTCGGCGTGTCAGATCGTGGAGCCTCGATCCGTATTCCTTTCCAGGTTGAAAAGACCGGTCGGGGCTATGCCGAGGATCGTCGTCCAAACGCCAACATGGACCCTTACACCGTCTGCCGACTTCTCCTTGAGACGGTTTGCGGCTGAAATTAGTAACACTCCTCGCTTGAGGGGAATAAAAACGTTGTGGGGGCTGGGGAAACCCGGCCCCCATGTCATTTATCCAAGACCTACGGCAGAATAGGAGGATGAACATGCTGAATCCACAGCGTGACTACGTGCTTCGCACAGTAGAAGAGCGCGGCGTTCGACTCATCCGTCTGTGGTTCACAGACGTCTTGGGTGGACTTAAGAGTTTCGCCATTAGTCCAGCCGAACTCGAGAACGCTCTTGAAGATGGCATGACCTTTGACGGTTCATCCATTGACGGTTTCTCACGAGTCCAAGAGAGCGATGTTCTGGCGATCCCCGATCCCAACACTTTCGTGATGTTGCCGTGGGCGGATTCAAAGTCGCCCGAGGCGCGCGTGTTCTGCGATATCTACAACCTCGATGGCTCCCCATTTGGTGGAGATCCACGCCAGGTTTTGCGGCGCAACTTAAAACGCGCTCAGGATCTGGGACTCGACTTTTTAATCGCTCCCGATATGGAGTTCTTTTACTTTGCTCCCCCGGAAGCTGGTCAGCCTCCACGCCCACTCGATGAGGCGTCGTTTTTTGATCTCACAACAACTGATGTCACTGGCACATTGCGCAAGGAAACGATTCGCACTCTAGAGACGATGAGCATTCCCGTTGAATACTCATTTCATGAAGATGCACCCTCGCAACATGAAATTGATCTACGTCATACCGATGCTTTGACAATGGCTGACAGCGTGATGACTTTTCGCTTGGTTGTCAAAGAGGTAGCCGCCGCACAGGGAGTCCATGCCACCTTTATGCCTAAGCCGCTTGAAGGAGTTCAAGGTAGTGGTATGCACTTGCATCTATCACTGTTCAATAACAACGGCACCGACGACAGCAACAGCAACGCTTTTTACTCAGCAGATGATTCGTACAACTTGTCCGATACGGCCAAGAAATTTATGGCTGGACTTCTGTTCCACGCCAGTGAGATCACTGCCGTCACTAACCAAACAGTCAATAGCTACAAGCGTTTAGTGCCAGGCTTTGAAGCACCCGTACATGTTTCATGGGCCCGCAATAACCGCAGTGGTTTGATCCGGGTTCCTGTACCGAAGCGCGCAAATCCTTCAGCGACACGAATCGAATACCGCTCACCCGACCCAGCCTGCAATCCCTACTTGGCTTTCTCTGTGATTCTTGCCGCTGGCTTGCGCGGTATCGAACAAAACTATGAACTCCCCGCAGAGGCCGACGCAAACCTCTTCGAAATGGGTGACGGTGCACTCGAAAAATTGGGCATCGCGCAGTTGCCGCAATCTCTTTCTGAGGCGCTCAACGTGATGGAGTCATCAACTCTCGTGCGTGAGGCCCTCGGAGAACATATCTTTGAATGGTTCCTACGTAACAAGCGCTCTGAATGGCGCGGATACAAGACTCAGGTCACTCCATTCGAACTACAGCGCTATCTCAAGAGCATCTGAGTCATTACGTTATGGATCTTGTCGCCGTTTTTCCAGAATCGCCTTCACCAGAATTGGCGCGAACATTGGACATGGCTGGTTTTCGTTGGAAAGC
>WLTJ01000180.1 GCA_009705435.1 Actinomycetota bacterium
GCCTCAGGACTCACATTTGAGGCTGGATCAATGGATATGTTTGACGATCGTGGCCGACCAATCGTGATGATGGATCCACCAGACCATACGGTCATGCGACGCCTGGTGAGTGGTCCCATGTCACCAAGCCGAATCGCTGAATTTGAGGCATCGGTGGCCGAGTTTGTCCAAGAGCGCCTCAATACCCTCGAAGGGGTTTCTAGCGAAGTGGACATCGTCTCTCTTTTGCTGAAACCTCTTCCCAGTTATGCAGTCGCCCATTTTCTTGGCGTCCCGACTGAATCACGTGATCGCTTTGACAGTTGGACACAAGCCATTGTTGAAGCAAACGCCGGTAATCGCATCGCGTCATCTGCGGAGGCGCTCGGTGAGCTATACGCCTTTGCTGAAGAACTCATCGCCTTTCGCCGGACTAACCCTGGGCACGATCTTGTCTCAGACTTGGCTGTGCTTGATGAAAAAGATGTTTCTACATCGTGGATCATCGGATTTATCTTCACCATGATCACAGGCGGAAATGACACAACAACTGGAATGCTCGCAGGATCGCTTGAACTGCTGAGTGAATATCGCGACCAACGCCAAGTTTTGCTCGATGACCCGAGTCTTATTCGACGATCAGTTGAAGAATTTTTACGACTGACAAGTCCCGTACAAAATTTGGTACGACAAACAACTCGACCTGTCACTATCGAGGGAGTTGACATTGATCAAGGCCAAAGAGTCGCTTTACTCTTCGGTTCGGCGAATCGCGATGAACGGGAGTACGGAACTGACGCCGAGCAACTTAATGTCACTCGCCCCTTGACGCGTCAATTGAGTTTTGGCTACGGGGCGCACCACTGCCTCGGTGCTGCTGTGGCACGCAGCATGGGATCGATCACAATCAGCACTCTGCTGGAACGATTTCCGAACTTTGAGGTTGATCCACAGCGCGGAGAGTTTGCGCCAGGACCATATGTGAGGCGATATGCCTCACTGCCATTACGAACGAACTAAACGGCCTATACGCCGAGATGCTCGCGTATTTTGGCCAGCGACGGATTTGTCATCGCCGTGCCATCGGAAAAAATCAAGGTCGGTACCGTGTAGTTGCCATTATTGGCAGCACCAACTAAATCTGCAGCCTCGGGCACGAGTTCGATATCAACTTCTTCAAACTCAATACCGACATCTTTCAGATCGCGCTTGAGTCTTTGGCAATAGCCACACCATTTGGTTGAGTACATCGTAAATGTCACGCCTTCAACCTAGCAAACAACGCACTCATGACACCTTAGTTATCGGCCCCATATTCAGCGACGACATCAGTTACCGGTCCATCGGCAAGTATTTTTCCTTTTTCAAGCCATAAACCACGAGTGCATAATCTCTGAATTTCATTGGTTGAGTGACTCACCAAAAACAGGGTCCCTGCATTGGCAAGCAGGGATTCAATTTTTGCACGCGACTTCTTCCTGAATTCCTTATCCCCAACCGCTAATGCTTCGTCGACGAGCAAGATCTCGGGCTGCACCGCCGTAGAAATCGCAAAATGCAATCGCGCGCGCATACCTGCTGAATACGTTTTCAGGGGTCGATCAATCGCCTCCCCTAAACCAGTGAATTCCACAATTTCGGCAACCCTGTCGTCAAGTTCTTCACTACTCATTCCAAGCGCCAAACAACCAAGGCGAATATTTCGGATGCCAGTTGCGCCATTGAGCAACACCGCTCCAACCCCCAATAACTTTGGTTCGCTCGAAACCAAGATCTCGCCACTTGTCGGCTTGATGAGACCTGCAAGTGCCGACAGCAGGGTGGACTTACCGGAACCATTTGATCCAATGACTCCGATGGCCTCACCCCGACGCGTCTCAAAAGAGACCCCATTGACAGCCTCGATGACCCGACGTCCAGAACCCTCTTGGGTGGCTAGGCGCTGACGCAAACCCGCTCTCCGGTCACTAAAGACTTCGAACTCAATATGAAGATCAGTCACCTGAACAGATAGCGCCGTCATGACTGCCCGTATCTGTATTCAGCAACCTTAAAAAATCTAAAACCAAACCAGAGAATCAACAGCGATTCGACGACTGTCAATGCTGATGTTGCAACATTCAATTCTGTTCCGAGAATCATCCACCTATAAAAATTGATCAAAGACGCAATTGGATTCAGCCGAACTAGCCAATCCACTAGGTCATTGCGACCAACAATTCGATCAAGTGGAAACATGACCCCCGAGGCATACATGGCTAAACGCAGAACAAAGGGGATCAATTGCTGTATGTCGCGAAAGCCATCATTTAAACGTGCAGCAATAAAAGACCCACCAAGATTGAAAGCCGTATGAATCAGGAGAATGACGGGTAATAGAAACCAGCGACGGGATGGACCCACTCCAGTTGCAAATGCGAATATCACAATGACGAGGAATTGAAAAGCGAAAGCCAATAATTCTCCGATCATGTTTGAGATCGGGACAATTGCACGCGGAAATCTAAAAGACCGCATTAAGCCCTGGCGACTGGTGATGGATGAAGCCCCGCCAAGAATCGTGCCGGACGTCAACTGATAAGTAAAGACACCGATAATGAGCCAGACAACAAAATTGTCAACACCACGACTGACCTCAAGAAATTTTCCGAACACGAGGTAATAAACCCCAGCAGTCAATAGCGGATTTCCTAAGTGCCAAATGTTGCCAAATAAGGTGTCTTTATGTGATGACTGCAGTTCTTCAATCGGAAGACTCAACGCAAAATCTCGACGCTTCCAAATTTCCGCGACATACGCTCGCGAAGTGACTGATTTGTCCAATGAGAAGAGGCCCTGATCCTGATCATCGGACTCAGGATGAGAATCATCATGAACAGTCATAGCCCTGCAAGGTTATCCCAAATGCCATCTACATATCCTGAAATTGCCCCAATGAGCCCCCCAAGCAGTTGGTTGTCGCCTATCGTTTACAGGCGTGTCCGAGAGTGTAAAATTTCCCCGTTTCCCCGTCGTTGCCCGCCTTGAACAGAGTTCGAGACGCCAACGCATTCTTATCGCTGTAATAGTTTCAGTCGTCCTCTTTTTTCTAGGGCTCCGAAATCTGGCAACAATCATCGTTGACCGCTGGTGGTCGGACAGTGTGACTGACGCCCCACTCTGGCGAGTACGAATTGTCGCTCAAACACAGCTCTTTCTTCTTGCCTTTGCGGCGATTTTGGCCATTCTAGGTACAACAGTTTTTTTCATCTGGCACACTGGGCGTCGCGTTCTTGCCCCCAACAACCGTGTCATGCGTTGGTATCACGCACGGATGGGGATGGCACACCATTGGCTCGTCGCAGGAATTGGTATCTATGTCACTTGGCGGGCATTGGCTGCCGTCCCAAATTTTTGGCAACAATGGATTCTTTTCCGTGATGGGTTTGATTTACCAAATTCTGTTCCAGGTACCGGTGGAAATCTTGGCTCATATATTTTCTCGTTGCCATTCCTCAACACGACAACATCATTTTTACGTCAATTAACAATATTCAGTTTTCTCTTGGCGTTGGCAGGTCATTCGACCTCGGGCTCATTCAGATGGAGTAAGTCAGTGCCATCGCGCCGAGCAGCATCGGCACATCTGCTTTCGCTGGCCGGTTTTTTTCTTCTCGTGCAGACATTCCATTACTTGTTTGTGCAGAGGCATCTGCAGGTACTTGATAGCTCGGGTGGCTTCGTCGGTGCCGGGTATACGCAAACAACATTCATTCTTCCAGGACTATGGGTCACAGCAATCTTTGCTGCACTCGGAGTTGCTTCGTTAATTCATGCAATAGTCACTCGCCAAACAAAGTTGGCGACAATAGGTACGGCTCTCTGGGCCGTCGTACACGTCATCGCTCTCGTTGCATTGCCAGCGATTGTCAACAAGGCAGTAGTTGCACCTGCAGAGGGCGACAAGCAACTAACTGCTATCGCCGAGAACCTTGTCGCCACGCGAACTGCGTATGGGCTTGATGATATTTCCGAATCGGAGATCTCCATCAGTAACGGACTGCCCAACACAACCGATGCCGCCGACATAGCAAAAACTAGTGAAACCCCAATTTTTGATGTCTCGTCTTTAGCACCCGCTCTGCAGATCTTGGAAGGAACGAGTGGTACTCGCGTCGGACAAGTTGATCTTGATCGATACGAGATTGATGGCACATACCGTGCACTCATTTTGGCTTTACGGCAACCTGATCGCCAAGGTTTGCCTGAGAGCGGTTGGGTAAAGGAACGTTTGGTGTACA
>WLTJ01000181.1 GCA_009705435.1 Actinomycetota bacterium
AGTGACATCAACCTTTTGGCCTTTGACGAACTGATCAACAGTGATCTCTCCGCCAACTTCAAAACCTTCAACGCTCTCAAGACGCAACTCAACAAGTCGACGACCGGATTCAACATTTGCTTTCGCAAAATGCCCAGCATCAGGCTTAGACAATTTCTTTGCGTCCTTATGCCCATAGGTAACTTGCAGCGCGTCGTAACCATCGCGCTCGGAAGTTTTGATTTGTACGATGCGAACAGTTTCAACACGAAGCACAGTCACGGGAACGACGCGATTGTCGTCAGCCCATACCTGTGTCATGCCGAGCTTCTCGCCGACGATCGCTTTCTTTGCCATAAGGCAGCCTCTTCATCCAGCCAGTTTCCTGGCGCTTTCGATTTGACTTTGCGTCAACTGCGGAGAACCGCCGTTCACGCAAATGCTCCGAAGATCTTGCGATCAACGGAGCATTGGTTCGGTTGTTGCCATGTGGTCCCCAGCGGACTGGGCTCACATAGACATCGATTGCAGCGAACAGACAAAAGTCCGTTTCGCACGAGGTGAGAACCCTACCGTCGGATTTCTCCGAACCCACACCCATCGCCTGCTTATTCGCGCAAAGATCCTGCTTTTTAGCAAACCCTACGATCGGTAAAGCCATGAAATCTGAAAGTTATCCACAGCCTGCCAAGTTTTTGCCGGATGACGTCCGCTGAGATGAGGAAAAAGTCTATTTATAGCTCTTATACAGGTCTTTTGTGGGAAACCCAGCCTTAAGGCCAGATTTTGAGCGCCGCAAACAGCAAACCGTGTAGAGCGACCATGAGCGACATCATCGCCATGTTCGAATTTCGCAGGTTTTGATGCATTTCGGAGCGTAATTCAGCAAATTTCGTATCCACACGGGCAAAACCCAGCGCCATCTCCGCCCGAAGACTGCCAAACTCAGCATGCATCTCCGCCCGCACACTGCCAAACTCAGCATCCACACCAGCAAAACCCAACGCCATCTCCGCCCGCACACTGCCAAACTCAGCATCCACACCAGCAAAACCCAACGCCATCTCCGCCCGCACACTGCCAAACTCAGCGTGCATCTCCGCCCGAGTAGCCAATTCAGACACATCGAAAGGCGGGACAAGGCTCATGAGATCGTCAGCAAAACCCTCATCAAAATGATCGGCCAAGCGATTTCTGATCGTGAACCTAGTTTTTTCATCACTCGTCATTGTGCGCCCTTACCTACAACATTGCAATCTGTTTCAGGAAATGTGGGAGTTCAAAAGTAAGAAACGGCGAAGCACACAAGCTTTAGGGAAACCTTTTGGCGAGCCATTCAGCAACATGTGCCAAGGCAACTTGTCGATGCCCCTCCAGATAATGCGGAGCACCTTTCATTTCAATGTAAGTCTTGTCGGCCGCGCCACTGTTATCCACGATTTCTTTGGCTTGCCACAAACGAATCTCCGTGTCAGCGGTCGGGTGCAATAAAAGTGTCGGCACTTTGACATTCGGCATAGTGTCTGCCAACTTGGCGTGACTTGATAATCCACTCCATGTTGACAACCAGCCACGCGCCGTCATTGAGCGACCAAGTCCCCCGCGTCCATAGTTGGCATCAAAAGGATCAGGAAACGCAAACAAGCTTCCCATTGGGCGATCATCAGGGTCTATCGACAAATCAAGATACGCGGGATCTGCGAGAGTGCGATAGATCACCATGTACTTTGTGAACACGGCGCGGCGGCGTAACTCTCGCCACTGCAAAGTTTGAGTGGATGCTTCAACTCCACGCAACTGTGAACCAGCCACCCCCGATTCGGCAATGCTGGCCTTCGCTATTTCATCAATACGTGCCACACGCTCAATCTGTGCAGCGCGATAACGCTTCAACCATTGTTTGTCATAAACGCAGGGCTCTGGCCAGGGGCGCCAGCCATTATCGGGATGGTACATATCAAGTTCAGGAATGGTCGAGAACGGATCCATCTCATCGGCCACGCTCGGATCAATGACCTGCAACATAAAAACACCTTCGCCTGGATGGGCGGCCATACCAATCCATCCATCACCAATGCCACGCTCGGTATGAGCGAGCGCCATCAGCGATCCGCCTCCAGAGTTACCGAGCAACACAACGGCTTGTGCCCCGCGACGCTTCATCTCGTTGTACACAGTCTCCACATCAATGGTGCAGGCCTCGTGCAAGCAGTCAGTGTCATTGTTCATGTAGCGCGTACCAAAACCCAGCACCGCATATCCAGCGGCGGCCAACAATGGTGCGGCATAGTGCACGCTGAAGTCACCCCGAGGGTGCGAAAGAATAACTGCCGTCTTCCATTTCTTTCCTTGAGGCGGAGTCCACAAAATTCCACGTACCAAAGCGCCATCGGGACTGACTAAACGGATCGACTCGCGAGGAATCTCTACCCCTGGATCATCCGCCGGGAGTGGCCAATAGTTCAATCCGAACGGTCGCGAACCACCTATGTGAGTATCGAGCATGAACGCACAGTAGGCGATACAGCCCGATGATTCTTTGACTACTGAACAGGCCGCTCTGTCAACGTTGCAGACAGGGTCATCCGCTTGTCATTACGGAGAACATCAACGGCGATGGTGTCACCAGGAGATCTATCGCGGATGGCGGCTACTAAGGCCAGTTGGCCGTCAACTGGTGATCCATCAGCCTCAATCACTATGTCGCCAGCAATCATTCCAGCAAGATCGGCTGGCGAATCGGGAGACACATCACCAATCACTGCTCCTCTGCCACCATCATCACGGTTCAATACGGTCACTCCGAGGTAGCCCTCTGTCCGTGTTGCACCATTAGCCAAAGACCTCAACGCGGCAATCACAGGCAAGACTTCTGAAACAGAAATGGAAAAACCAACATTATTCGCCGCAACATCAGTTGAACTCTTGAAGACAGCGGTGTTGATGCCAATGACTTGGCCAGAAGTATTCAGCAGCGGTCCGCCCGAATTTCCAGATGAGATCGCCGTATCCGTTTGAATCAAACCATCTAGTGCGCCGTCCCCGCTAGTGATTGTGCGGTTCAATGCTGAAACTATTCCGCGCGTGACAGTTGGGCCACCATCAAGATTGAGAGCAAAACCGACTGCCACAACATCATCACCGATATCGATTGAAGTGACATCGGCGAACACCACCGGTAATAAGCCACTCAGATCCACGCGCAACAGTGCTAAGTCGTTGCCCATGTCAATAGCTAACACCTGTGCAGAAACGGGATTAAGGCTGTCCACAAACATGACACTCACGGATTCCGCACTTTCAACCACATGAGCATTAGTCAAAATCTCTCCATCCGAAGAAATCACTACTCCAGTTCCGGTGGCCTGACCATCATCAAGGTTGGAGATGATCGTCACCACACTTGGGGTGATCGTTTGCAGAACAGCGGCCACATCAATTGCTGGCTCATCATCATCAGTTCGTACTGCAGTCGTTATCGGTTGAGTAGAAGTCCCCAGACTTGGTGAATCAGAACTCGCAAATTGACTCCCTACTAGGCCACCGACGACTAACGAGCACACCACACCAAGCACAACGAAAGTTTTGCGCCGCGTTGCTTTGGCCGCAAGAACATCATCATCGTGAAACACGAGTGATGAGTCTGGAGGAACTGGCGGGGGAAAGTGATCAGTCACAAGTCAAGTTCTATCTCTTTTCATCACCCGAAGGTGACATTTTCAGGTGAGAAAATCGTAAGAAGCCAAATGAAAAACCCCGCCGTCTCCGGCGGGGTTCAACAAAAATGCATGACATTTAACTCAGGCGTTCTGGACTTTGATCTCCACTTCAACGCCGGCCGGGAGGTCGATGCGTTGGAGACTGTCAATGGTCGCCTGCTTAGGATCGATAATGTCGATGAGCCGCTTGTGGATACGCATTTCAAAATGCTCTCGCGAGTCTTTGTCAATGTGTGGTCCGCGGATCACGGTATAACGATGCTTGTCCGTAGGCAATGGAATTGGCCCACGAATAGTGGCATTGGTACGAGTGACAGTCTCGACGATTTTGCGCGTCGACTGATCGATGATCTCGTGATCAAATGCTTTGAGACGAATACGAATGATTTGAGCCATGATGTTCAGCGGCTCACTTAATGATCTTGACGACGCGGCCGGCGCCTACGGTACGTCCACCCTCACGGATAGCGAAACGCAAACCATCATCCATAGCAATCGGCTTACCGAGTTCCACAGTCATAGTCACATTGTCACCAGGCATCACCATCTCCGTGCCAG
>WLTJ01000182.1 GCA_009705435.1 Actinomycetota bacterium
ACATTCTGACGATTTGATAAACGGACATCGGCTCCAAGTGCTCGTTGGATATTTGCAAGTGAGGCAAATTGCGCAGCGGTGATATCACCAAGAGCGGCATAAGCAACCGCAGAGACCGTGCCCTTGCCTGCACCACGGATCACACTGGCCTGTTCCCAACGAGCAAAGGGATCAGACGAACGAAGAGTCACACTGACGCCTTGACCAACCTCGGACACCTCACCTGAAGTGGCCATTCCAGCGGGCGTATCGCCAGCGGCGATCACTTCTGGTGGAATGCCGCCAGGCCATGTGGACGAAGCGGGCAATGTATGACGGATTTTGATGACTCGGCGACGCACTTCATCAATGCCGATTTGATCGACGACCCACTTCAGTCGGGCGCGCAACTTGTTGTCACGATTTCCTGTCTGTTCAAATAAGCGCAATACGGATTCAATTGTTGGCAAAAGATCTTCACGGCTCGTGAAATCTTCAAGGGACTGAGCGGGGTGTGGATTGGCTCCTAAACCGCCGGCAACATAGACCCGAAAGCCAACCTCCGTTGTCCCATCTTCTCGCTGACGAGTCGCACCAACGACACCAACGTCGTTGAACATTGCTTGACCACAGTCGGTACTGCAACCCGAAAAGTTGACCTTAAATTTGCGGGGCAAACGCTGACCTAACGGGTTACGCACGAAGTGACGATGAACTGCTTCAGCCCATGGGGTGACATCAAGTTTTTCGTACGGACATGCACCAGCCAAGTGACAGGCCATGACGTTGCGAACCGTGTCTCCACAAGCTTCACGCGAAGTCAAACCAACAGCCGCCAGACGACGCAACAAATCAGGAATACGAGCCAACTGCACAAAGTGGAATTGGATGTTTTGGCGTGTCGTAATGTGCCCCCATCCACGGGAGAACTCCGTTGCTAAGACGCCCATGAGTTCCATTTGTTCGGGAGTAATCGTTCCAGCGGGCAACTTGATACGAACCATCTGGTTGGTGCCACCTTGACGCTGTCCGTACACACCGTTATTCAGACGCATCACACGAAAGACATCTTCTCCGATTTCACCACCTAGATATTGACTAATAGCGATCTCAAAGCGTTCGATATCGCGCATCTGCTCGGCATCTAAATCTCGGGGTTGTGGTGCGGGTGCAATTGTCATCAGTTTTCCAATCTCCAAAGTAGGTAATACATGTGGCGTCTTTAACGCCCAACTTCTTCGCCTGCTTCGCGCAACGCGTCATGGATTGCTCCACGTAAACGCCGAGCACTATCACTTGATAAATGAGCAACTAGGCCTGTTCCTGGACGGCCCGCTTCTTCGACTGTCAGAACAACTCGCGGTGTTGTATCGTCATAATCATCACAAATTGCGATTGCCCATGAGACTGCAGTTGCATCCTCGTCACCTGGTGGGATATCACTCTGGGTCATCGGCTGATCATCTATCGAGCGACGCATCTCAGACTCCCCGCGCCCACACCGATGTGCCTGCAGTTGGCGAGAAATCAAAAGCCGCCACTGCACCAATAACGATCGTGCTCGGAGATTCAAGCGGCGCCTCTGCCAACTCCCCCAATGTCGTACGCAACGTGTTCTGCTCAGGTCGTGTTCCGTAGCGCACCGCTGCCACGGGTGTATCGGCCGCAAGTCCTCCGGCCATCAACCGTTCAGCAATGACCGCTCGTTCTGATACTCCCATGAGTACAACGATGGTTCCGCCTACCTTGGCTAGTGACTCCCAATCGATACCTGTTGCTCCACCTTTTTCGCGATGCCCAGTCACCACCGTGAAGCCAACCGAGACGCCACGGTGTGTCACGGGAATCCCGGCGGCAGCAGGAACGCCGATGGCTGAACTAATTCCGGGGACGACATCAAATGCGATATCAGCGTCAATCAAAGCTTGTGCTTCTTCTCCACCGCGCCCGAAAACATACGGGTCGCCACCTTTGAGACGAACAACATTCAAGCCTTGACTACCGAGATGCACCAGCAAAGTATTAATCATTTCTTGCGGAGTCGGACGACCAGGTTTCTTGCCAACGTCAATCAACTCAACTCCCACGCGTGCCAGATCAAGAATTGCCTGATCGGCCAAACGATCATGCACGATCACGTCAGCTTGTGCGATCAGACGCGCTGCCCGAACTGTTAAAAGTTCGGGGTCTCCAGGACCGGCGCCCACAAGATAGACGGTCATGTGCTGACCACCGTGTTGAGTACTTCTCGGGGACATGACATGTGAATGTTGTGGCTCGCCACAATCTTTTCGATGATGGGCTTCCAATTGATATCTTCGGTGCTGCGACCATCGGCATGAATGAGTTCACGCTCTTGCGCCAACTCATTCACAACTTCTTCAAATTCTGGACCGACTAATGCTTCGAGTTTTTGGCGCATCCACGATGAGAGCGCCGGACTGTTGCCGCCAGTTGACACCGTGACCATTAGGTCGCCACGTCGCACCACCGCTGGCAATGTGAAGGCGCAACGCTCAGGGTCATCCGCCGAGTTGATCCAGATACCTCGTTCTTCACAGGTGTCGTAGATCAACTGATCAAGTTCTCGGTTACCCGTTGCAGTAATGACCAGACGCTGTTGATCAAGGTCTGCCAATTCAAAAGCGCGCTGATGAATCGTGACCGCAAGCCCAGCAAATTCACTGACCACTTCTGGTGCAACCACAGTGACAATCGCTCCTGCGGCGAGGAGTTGTTCGGTCTTTCGCAAACCAATTCTTCCCGCGCCCACGACCAAGCACGACCGACCTTCAAGATTGAGGTTGATCGGGAATTGGTTCTTGGTCACTCGGAGTCCCGAATCATGAGTGCTGCACAGGTCATGCCCGTTGCTTCATCGATCAAAACTGCCGCACCACCGGGACGATGGCGATCATAATTATCAATCACTAGTGGAACAGAAACATTGAGATGCACGCGGCCCAAATCGTTGAGACCCAAACTTTCGGCAGGACTATGCGTCGCTGTTGCCACATCGTGGCGCAACTCAATCGCACTCACGAACGCTTTTGCTGTTCGGGTCTGATGCTTGATGATCCAGCGACTCCCAGTTTCGAGTGGCTTGTCAACCATCCACGAAATGTCCGCGATAATTCGGTCAGTCACAATCGGCGCCTCACTTGCGACGGCGGCGACCAATACATCACCCCGACCGATGTCAATGTCATCAGCCAACTGAATGCTGATTGCCTCACCAGGTTGAGCAGTGTCTTGCGGAACTCCACCACGATCGATCCCGATCACCGTTGATTGCTGTCCACCAGGCAGCACACGAATCAAGTCACCAATTGCCAAAGATCCACCCGTGAGCCGACCCGCAAATCCGCGATAGTCGTGATGTTCAGTTGAGTATGGACGGATGACCCACTGCACCGCGAGTCGAGCACCGACGTTGTGATCGCCTGGCACTTCAATCGTTTCTAAAAGGTCGAGTAGTGGCAGACCTTTAAACCATGGCATGTTTGTCGAAGCATCAACAACGTTGTCACCTAGTAGCGCTGAAATCGGTAACGGATTGAGAACTACTGGCGCTGGTAATGCGTCGGCATGAGTTGTCGCCTCAGCGACGATGCGGTGATATGTAGCCTCATCAAAATCAACGAGATCCATTTTATTCACGGCCAAGATCACGAGTTTCACACCGAGCAGTGAAGCGACAAACAGGTGCCGGCGAGTTTGTTCGGTCAAGCCGTTACGAGCATCAACCAAAACGATTGCGACATCTGATGCCGAAGCACCAGTCACCATGTTGCGCGTGTACTGCGCATGACCCGGAGTGTCAGCGACAACGAATGTGCGCTTAGGGGTCGCGAAATAGCGATACGCCACGTCAATGGTGATGCCTTGTTCGCGTTCGGCACGCAAACCATCAGTCAGCAAAGCCAGGTTCAACGATCCGTCGCCATAACGGGTGCTCGCTTTTTCAACGGCCGACAACTGATCCTCAAAAACAGTTTTAGTGTCGTGCAACAAACGGCCAATCAACGTCGATTTGCCGTCGTCAACCGAGCCTGCGGTAGCGATACGCAAAACCATCAGAAATATCCTTCGCGCTTGCGATCTTCCATGGCTGAATCGGAGAAGTTGTCATCGGCACGAGTAGCACCACGTTCGGTAATTCGTGCGGCCGCTACTTCAACAAGAACTTCATCAACATTGCTGGCCGTTGAGCGCACTGCACCAGTGCAACTTGCATCGCCAACGGTGCGATAGCGAACTGTTTCTTCAAACGGCG
>WLTJ01000183.1 GCA_009705435.1 Actinomycetota bacterium
CAAGAAGCCGAAACTCAGCCTGATACGCCACCCGACGTCGTGGTCGCACGATCTATCAAACCCAAGGCTTCACCACAACGAATCACGACAACAGAAAAGACTGTGCGTGATTTGCCCGACTCAGTGCTAGCCGCCGAATTGCAAAGGCGAGGTTGGATCGTGGTCGAGCCCTAAAGGACTCACACCTATTTAGAGCCGAGCTCTGATGGCCCATAGGTCGGCAAATACTGGCTGCCCAAGAGTTGAAAGCAGATACCCCACACCCGATGATCCGCCCGTACCAGGCTTGACACCGATGGTTCGCTCCACCATTTTCACGTGCCGATAACGCCACTCTTGTAGACCCTCATCGAGATCAACGAGGCGTTCACAAAGTTCTGCCGACGATACGTCGTGACGATAAATCTCCACCAGCACATTTTGCAGTTGTTCGTTGGGTTGCGTGCTCACGAAATGATCCGCATTGAGTACCTCGTCGGGTACGCCATGACCTCTCCGAGCAAGATGCGAACAAAAAGCCGACCATAACGATGGTGTAGCCAGACGATCATCAAGACGTTGGCGCACGTTCTCTGTGTGAGCAACCTCAGATAAGACTTCTTCACGCTTGTAACCGAGGAGAAATTCAAGTTCCCGGAACTGTGCCGATTGAAAGCCACTTCCAGATTCAAGACGCTCGCGAAAACTCATAAACTCCAACGGAGTCATCGTTTCCAAAACATCCATCTGCGAGACCATGACCTTGAATATCGTCAGCACGCGCTTCAACGTTTTCGAGGCCGAGACCTGCTGGTCTTTCTGCAATAAAAAGATTGCATGATCCAACTCATGCAACACTTGCTTGAACCACAGTTCGTACACCTGATGGATAATGATGAATAAAGTTTCGTCGTGTTCTGGACCGTCAGACTTCGGCAGTTGCAGACTCAGCAACTCGTCGATCTTCAAATAAGTTGAATACGTCAGAGGTGCGCCAGAGTTTTCCGCTGACACCGAGTCACTCACGAGGCGAACAACGGTGACGACAAGAGACAATCCGCAGTCGCCAAGTTGCTTGCCGTGGGAATGTCATAGACCACAGCGATCCGTAACAGGGCACGCACATCAGGATCATGTGGTTGGGGTTCCAGCGGATCCCAAAAGAAAATCAACATGTCGACGGCCTGTTCACAGATCATTGCTCCCAGTTGTTGATCGCCGCCGAGGGGACCACTTTTCAGGCAATGCACTTCAAGACCCACTTGCTCACTCAACATCTTGCCAGTCGTACCCGTGGCTACCAGCGAATGTCGACTGAGGCGTTCCCTATTGGCACGCGCCCAATCAATGAGTGCATCCTTCTTGTTGTCATGGGCAACCAAGGCAATCGTGTGCAAACTCATATGCCACTCTGCCACACCGTGGCGTCATGCAGAAGATAGATCGACAGGCGACGATAAATCAGAAACGAATAATGTCCCAGATATTGCTCACGCCGATCAGATGGGCCGCTCAAACTTGATGGATTCATGATTCGCTCTCAAAAACCCATTGCCAAGGCCCACAAAACCTAAGCCAAATTGAGACGCGTCTTCCACTTGAAAATGTATTCGTCTTTGTCCACGGCAAAAAAATGCTGCATAAACCGAGAGTCGGCCGCTTCACTGAGGTCAGCAATAGTCAGCGGCGAGGTTAATTCAAAAGCCCGGTAGATATTCTGCAGGTCCCCCTCTTGATTTGTGTCCTTACCCGTGCGACCGACAGCACAGTCCCGCCCCATGAAGTGACTTAAGCGCATTGATTTAACTTCATCGGGCAGCGTTGAGTGGAGTATCAGAGCGTTCACCCGACCAACTTCCATCTGTGCGTATCCCGCACTTGCGACATCAACTTGATACAGATCGATCCCTAGAGCGTCGCGGAACTCAACGTCCAACCAATGAAATGGCAAAGACATATCAAGCCGCTTCCATATCTGGTCGGTGACGACCGGATCAGTCACAAACCTGCTCAACTCATCCAACTCACCTTTACGGCGAAACCGAGCGAACCCCGCAGAAATATTCCGCTCGATTGGATCACGTACCAGGGTGATGATCTTGACCGGCCGATCAGGCTCAGCCTCTAAAAGAGAGCGCGCTTGATAACCATCCTTAATATGACGCGCCATGCTCCCCCTTGATTGGGCTGCGAGGCTGTCTGGGTGGATGTGATGAATGTGTAGCGCTTCAAATTCAGCCCGCTTAAGCGAACTGTAAATCGCTGACGACCCCACACGACCCATTGTGTGGACAAGGACAAGTTCGCTCACACCCTCAGACTAGACCAGACCTTTTCCCGCGAGCGGGCAAAGACTTTGATCTACCTTGCACCAGGAATCATCATGATGCACCTAGCGGAACCTTTGGCAACGTTAGTGAAAGAGTCTGAAGTGGGGCGGGCAGGACTTGAACCCGCGACCAAGGGATTATGAGTCCCCTGCTCTAACCAACTGAGCTACCGCCCCCAAAGGCACAGGGCCCGCCTACTGGCGGACCCTGTGTTATGTGCTCCGAGAGCAGGGCTCGAACCTGCGACCCGCTGATTAACAGTCAGCTGCTCTGCCAGCTGAGCTATCTCGGAAGGCATTCCAAGGTTATCAGCGAACAGGTCAATGCCCAAGGGCGAAACCTCAGTCGAGTTTGATGGGCTCTTCATCAGCAGGGGTGAACACAGCAGGGGCATCGCCCAAGCCAGCAGCAATACGTACTTTTTCTGCTACTTCCACCATCACTTCAGTGTTCTCCGTCAAATAGTTCTTGGCGTTTTCACGACCTTGACCCATTTGTTCACCCTCATATGTAAACCAGGCGCCCGACTTTTTGACGATGTTCAGATCTACTGCCATATCCAAGACCGAACCTTCGCGGCTGATTCCTTTGCCGTACATGATGTCAAATTCTGCTTGGCGGAATGGGGGCGAGACTTTGTTCTTGACAACCTTGACGCGAGTGCGGTTACCCACGACCTCTGCGCCGTCCTTGATTGACTCAATGCGACGAATGTCGAGACGTACCGACGAGTAGAACTTCAATGCTCGGCCACCAGGTGTCGTTTCTGGGGAACCAAACATGACACCAATCTTTTCGCGCAACTGGTTAATGAAAATCGCAACGGTATTGGACTTGTTGAGATTGGCGGTCAGTTTACGAAGTGCTTGGCTCATGAGACGAGCCTGTAGACCCATGTGGCTATCGCCCATTTCGCCTTCAATTTCGGCGCGAGGTGTCAAAGCGGCAACGGAGTCAATAACGATGACGTCAAGCGTGGCCGAACGAACCAACATGTCAACGATTTCAAGGGCCTGCTCACCGGTATCGGGCTGCGAGATGAGCAACTTGTCAATGTCGACGCCAATGGCACGGGCGTACACAGGGTCCATGGCATGCTCGGCATCGATGTAGGCACAGACACCTCCGTTGCGCTGAGCTTCGGCGACTACGTGCATTGCCAATGTTGACTTACCAGATGACTCTGGTCCGTAGATTTCGACAACACGACCACGTGGCAAACCGCCAACGCCGAGAGCAACATCAAGAGCCAAGGCCCCTGTGGAGATTGCTTCGATCGCCATATCGGTTTTATCGCCCATGCGCATGATGGCACCTTTGCCATATTGCTTTTCGATTTGGGCTAGGGCGACTTCAAGCGCTTTCTCTCGATCTGTGCTCGCCCCATTTCCTTTCTCGGTGGAGATGATCTTGGATGATGAACTGGATGCTTTGTTTGTCATGTTTGGGACCTTAGGAACGGGGTGTGGCACAGAAGGTTGTCAACTGCGACCTCACCGTATGGGCGAATAACAAGAGCGTAACTACGAACGAGTGTTCGGTCAAGCATTGTCGGGGCGAACAGATGTTTGACCTGCTCAGAGGGGGTGCCTTACGGCGCCGATGTGTTCAACCAAGCCTCAGCCTCGTCAATTTCGGCAAAACCCATGGGTCGTACCCGTAGATCAATGGCCATCCATACGGTGTGCGTTATCGGCCAGGTAAGGACCGCAACCAACACCTCAGAGGTGGCTAGAACCACAAATAATGTGAGCACAGGAACATCTGGAACGGTGAGACCAATCGCAATTCCTGAGGCCGTGACCAACCAGCAAATATTGACCACTAGAGCGATTGTCATTGACCCAAGTTCTTGACCCTCCGTATTGCGAGTGCGTTGAAGTCCGCAAGCAAGACAACGATCCCCTTGTTTAAACCAGGTCTGAAACCATGCGTGCCGA
>WLTJ01000184.1 GCA_009705435.1 Actinomycetota bacterium
CCGATCATTCTTGCCACGATAGGGGAATTGAGCCGACTGTTTGTCGGTGCTGCACCATTCGGGGCGTAGCCTGAAGTGATGAGTGGCGTTCCTCAGAGTCATATCGCCGTCGAGCAATGGCAGGGTCAACCTCGGGTGCCTTTGGCGACATTGCCGACGCCGCTCGAAAAAGGTCCTGAGCTCACAGGTGGGTCGCGACTGTGGGTGAAACGTGATGATCTCACAGGTTTAGGAATGGGCGGCAATAAGGTTCGCAAACTTGAGTTTCTCTGCGGAGCGGCAATCAAGGCTGGTGCCGATTGTTTGATCACCGTTGGTGCCGGGCAATCTAATCATTGCCGTATGACCGCTGCTGCGGGAGCGGTCTTAGGTTTAGAAACTCATCTTGTTTTGGCAGGCGATCGCCCACATGTCATGCAGGGCAACCAACTTTTATCGCAACGCTTCGGGGCCGAGCAGCACTTCACCGGTGCTGGGCCCGCCGAATGGGGAATGCTTGAAATCGCCCGCGAAAATTTAACCGATGAACTCACTCACCAAGGACTGCATCCGTATTCCATACCGATCGGAGGTTCAACAGCGGTAGGTGCTTTGGGGTACATCGCTGCATATCGCGAGATCGTTGAACAATGTCTCGTGCTCGGGATATCCCCGTCAACGATTGTGTGTACTTCCTCAAGTGGTGGGACACACGCAGGTTTAGTGGCGGGTCGAGCATGGTTGCGAGCACTTGGCACCTATGAAGTTTTGCCGCGACTCTTGGCAATCGGTGTTGCGAAAGGCGTGATTGCTGGTTTCCCATCGGTACGTGAATTAGCTACAGAGGCTTTGGCATTAGCGGGTTTACCCGGCGAAGTCGCAGATGATGATATTGAAGTTGACGGACGTTGGCTCGGACCCGACTACGCCATTCCAACAGAGGCTTCACAAAAAGCCTCGGCGTGGGCGGCGCACGCAGGGGCATGGGTGCTTGATGATGTCTACACAGCAAAGGGTATGGCTGGTGTATTAGGAAATGCTGACGATGGTCGCTGGATATCTAACGATGATGTGATCTTCATTCACACTGGAGGACAACCGGAGGTGTTCGTTCGTCATGACTGATGAAAAAGCAAGTAAGAGCCAACTTTCTCCGCAGACGATTGCGGTGACATCTGGTCGCCCACTGGGTGCAACAGATCCTTTGAATACTCCGATTGTCATGGCCTCAAATTTTCGGGCTGGTCCTGAATATGCGCGCACTCATGGGACTCAGACCTGGATGGCCCTTGAGGAAGCCGTTGGAACTCTTGAGGGCGGCGCATGTTTGTCATTCTCAACGGGAATGGCAGCAGCATCAGCAATTTTATTTGCACTTCATCCGAGCGTTGTCGTCGTTCCCGATGTGAGTTATTTAGGTGTGCGCGCATTATTGAGTGATATGCAAGATCATGGTCACCTCAAGGTCGTGATGGTGAACATTGTTGATTCTGCGCGAGTCGCCCAAGTTGTCACCGATGCCGCCAGTGAAGTTGGTGCCGACAAAGTTTTGTTGTGGATTGAGACACCATCAAATCCGACATTGGACGAGGCAGAACTTGATGTGTTGTGCCAAATGGCAGCCTCAATGCGTGTTCGAACCGTTGTTGATTCAACTTTTGCTTCACCGATAGCGCAACAGCCACTCAAACTCGGAGCAACAATTGTGATGCATTCGGGCACCAAATTTATTGGTGGTCATAGTGACTTGATGATCGGTCTGACAGTGACTGATGATCCTGCGATACACGAGAGCTTGATTCGCGCCCGAACCGTACAGGGAGCCACGCCGGGGGCCTTAGAAGCATTCTTAGCATTGCGTGGTTTGCGAACTTTGCCCTTGCGTTATTCGGCCTCGTCCGTCAATGCTGCCGTGCTTGCTCAGCACTTGTCTCAGCACAGTGCCATTGAGTGGGTCAAGAATGTTGGACCGATGTTGAGTTTTATTGTCAGTGGTGGAGCAGTCTCAGCCGATGCGGTCTGTGCTGCTGTGCAACTCATCGTTCACGCCACAAGTTTGGGAGGCGTTGAAACCACTATGGAGCGGCGGCAGAAATATCTTGGTGACGCCCATGTCAATCCAGGTCTGATTCGAATGAGTGTGGGGATTGAAGACGTACAAGACATTTGGAGTGACCTTCAGTCGGCGTTAGGGTCAGCATTGTGAAGGATCAGATTCTTGATGTTGACCTCTTGGCTTTCGAGCATGGTAGCGATGCGTCAAAGCGTGCCACCGTTGACGGAGTCCGTCGGTCCTTGGCGACAGGGTTCGTGTACACCAGTACCGACATCTCAGAAGATTTACTCGATACGGCCTACGGGATGTTGGTCGAGTTTTTCTCGATGGACCAGGCAACTAAGACGCGGTTTGTCGCTGAGGGGGCCCATGGTCAGACTGGTTACACCGGCCTCTTAGTTGAGACGGCAGCCAGTAGCGATAAGCCTGATTGGAAAGAAATGCTGAACTGGGCTTCACCAATCGCTCATGGCCATCCGTTGAAGCGCAACTATCCAGGTTCGTATCCCGACCAGTTGTTGCCAGATGAAGTGGTGCCCGGTATTTCGCAAGTGCTCTACGCCTTTCATGAAGCAATCGCCGATATTCAAAAACGTTTTTTGCGGATCATCGCCGTTGGCATTGGTTGTCACGAGACATTCTTTGATGACATGGTGACTGATGGGCCAACACTGACGCGCGCTATTCGTTATCCGTCAATGAAGGATGCGCCAGTGGGTGGTCATATTTGGGCGGGCGCTCACGGCGACATCAACTTGATTACTGCGTTGCCCCGCGCGACAGCGCGAGGTTTACAAGTCGAAGTTGAAGGCGAGTGGGTGGATGCTCTTCCACCTGATGGAAAGATGATCATCAACACCGGCATCATGTTGGAGAGATTGACCAATGGCGTTTTGCCAATTGGTTGGCATCGCGTCATTGCGTCTCCGGGCTTTGATGCCGAGCGTTATAGCGTGGTGCAGTTTTGCCATCCGCGTCCGTGGACGATTTTGGCTCCTGTGGTTACTTGCTGCACGCCAGAGAATCCACAAAAGTATTCCACGATCACAGCAGCTGACGCTTTAGATGAGGTTCTGTATCAGATCAACCTCATTGAAGATGCGCGGCGCATCGCCGACTGAGGATTGTCGAAGTATGAGCGACAAGCATGAGGAGAAATCATCTGATTTAGCCTTGGCGATTGATATCGGAGCCACAAAAATGGCCGTCGGTTTGGTGACTCGTCGCGGAGAGATGGTTGATCGCGAAATCATCGGAACGGATCGCGATAAGAACGCTAATGATTTATTTGGCGGCTTGGCAATCTTGGTGAAGCGCCACATTGAACGCGCTGGTGAACGTCACGGAGGAAAAGTCGTTGTCATTGGAATTGGTTCCGCGGGTCCCATTGAACCTGATTGCGTCAGTGTCTCACCGCTGAACATTCCATCGTGGCGTCGTTTCCCACTGCAGGAAGCAATTCGCGAAGTGGTTGTTGATGTCCCCATCTTTGGAGACCTTGATGCCAAAGCCTTTGCCTTGGCTGAGGGTTGGTTGGGTTCGGCTAAAGGTCATTCTAATTTCATCGGGATGGTCGTCAGTACGGGTGTTGGTGGTGGGATCGTCTTAGATGGGAAGTTGCTTGATGGAGCTTCTGGCAATGCCGGGCACATTGGACACATCATTGTGCGTCCTGACGGAAATCGTTGTGGCTGTGGAGCCCGCGGTTGTCTCGAGGCCGAGGCGTCGGGTTCGGCGATTGAACAAATTACCGGTCGTCCGGCGACTGAACCGTCATATGAAATTATGCAACGCACTGGTCGTATGGTCGGCCTTGCAGTTGCCAGTGTGTGCAACCTCTTTGACCTCAGTTTGGCGGTTGTGGGTGGCAGCGTGGCTTTAGGTTTTGGGCCGACATTTTTTCATGCTGCTCAAGCGGTGATGGATGATCATTGCAAACTGAGTTTCTCTCAAGGTGCACGTATCGTCCCAGCGCATCTTGGCGATCGCAGCCCAATTATTGGTGCCGCCGCCATTGGTTGGCGTGGGCTGAATCGCTCAATGTCTGCGCCCTAATTCGTTGAGTCAGCCACCAATCAAGCGGTACAGGCGCTCAATGGGGCCCCGACCAAAACGATGGTGCCACAAA
>WLTJ01000185.1 GCA_009705435.1 Actinomycetota bacterium
CAAAACTGCCAAACAGTTTTCCCTTTTTCGTTGATCCTCCGATAGCCCCCGATTCAATAGCCATCTCCCATAGGTAATGCACGAGACTCGAGAAGCGTCGATTTCGCCATGCACGCACTCGTCCCAAGGGTTGTGCCTCAAAGGCCGGCTGATCAATCACTCTTAGAGAATATCTACGTCGGCGTCATTTCTGAGAAGGATAAGAAAATTGCGTAGTTGTGGGCGCAACTCTGCCAACATAGGACGATGGCAGACTCACGAAGCGTCCACTACTCAGGCTCGTTGACTGATGTTGGAGCGATCAAGGTCGGGCATTTCAGTCTCACAGGCAAGGGTTATTTGACTGGAACCACCGTGGTGTTGACTGGGCAGGGTGCGGTGGCTGGAGTTGACGTGCGCGGCGGCGGGCCAGGAACTCGTGAAACCGATGTCCTGCGACCAGAAAATTTGGTGCAACGGGTTCACGGAATCGTTCTCACTGGCGGAAGTGCTTACGGCCTAGGAGCGGCCCAAGGCGTCATGGACGAACTTGAGCATCAGAACATCGGTTACCCAGTAGGTGAATCTCCACAATGGGTCGTACCAATCGTTCCCGCCGCCGTAATTTTTGACCTCGGGCGAGGCGGCAATTTCAGCATGCGTCCTGATTCATCTTTTGGTCGTCGAGCGGCCAAAAGAGCGACTAGTCAAACCGATCACATGGGCACAGTTGGGGCGGGTGTGGGAGCCCGCTCTGGCGGAATACGCGGGGGTCTTGGCATGGCCAGCATGACATTCAGTGATGGTGTCATCGTCTCCGCTTTGGCTGTCGTCAACTCCATAGGTTCTGTTATCAATCCAGAGACTGCACTGCCATGGGATCTGAATCAGGGACGGCTTCAAAAGCCATCAGCCGTAGATCGTCGTCGTTTGAATAACTATCTTTCGTCTCTGCTGCAGGGAAGCAAAAAGCTGGAATCACCCAGTCTGAATACAACGATCGGTGTGGTCGCCACTAATCAAAGTCTGACCAAATCCGAATGCAAGAAGTTTGCCTCGGTCGCCCATGACGGTCTCGCTCGCGCAATCCGCCCAGCGCACCTCATGAACGATGGCGACACAATCTTCGGCGTATCCGTCGCTCAAGAAGATCTCACACTTCAGGCCCAGGAAGCAGCCTTCATTGATCCTCACGGACGCCCGGCTTTTTTGAATGCGATCTTGGCCGCTGGGGCCCAAGTTTTTTCAAGAGCCTGCACGGAAGCCGTTTTGACCGCCACTTCGACGAAGACCCTGCCGTGTTATCGCGAACTCTGTCCCTCAGCCTTTCGCGACATGCCCTAAATCACAAAAAATATAGGTCCTACTAGCCAAACTCGCTTTTGAAGTCGCTAGTTTTCCGAATGGGCGTTGGCCCAGTTTGTGTCCCGTCACTCCCCTTACCCTGCTTGAGGCCACCTATGTCAACGACAAATGATGATCGTAGAAAAGTGACTGTGCCAGACCTTGGCAGTTGGAAAACCCAAGGTCGCCGAATGACGATGATCACCGCCTACGACTTTACGTTCGCTCGGTTGGTTGATCTTGCGGGAATCGACATGATCCTCGTCGGAGATTCAGTGGGTATGGTCGTGCAGGGCACAGACAATACGCTCGCAGTAGATCTCCAAGAAATGGTGTACCACGTCCGTTGTGTGGCGCGTGCAAACACCAAGGCTCTCGTTGTCGGCGACTTACCTTTCGGTTCGTATCAAGTCAGTCCAGAGCAGGCTGTCCAATCGTCGATCGAACTGATGAAGAATGGTGCGCAATGCGTGAAGCTTGAGGGCGGTGTGCATATGGCAGAGACCATCGCAGCCATCACCCGCGTGGACATACCTGTTATCGGACACATCGGATTAACCCCGCAAAGTTTTCATCGCATGGGCGGATTTCGTATTCAGGGTCGCTCTGAGGGAATGGAAGCTGGCGGACGGGAACGAATCCTCGAAGATGCTCACGCCGTTGAGCAGGCTGGTGCTTGTGCCGTCGTCCTTGAGGGCATGCCAATGGAACTCGCTAAGGAAATTACCGAAAAGGTGAGCATCCCAACAATTGGTATCGGTGCGGGAGTCCACTGCGATGGACAGGTCCTCGTTCTTCACGATGTGCTTGGAATCTGCGATTCAAAGTATCGCTTTGCCAAGCACTATACGGATATTCGTACACCCACGATTGAAGCGACTCGCTCGTTTATCCGTGACGTGCAGTCCGGAATCTTTCCAGACGACGAACATTCATTTCACTGACCTCCATGAGAATTGTCGAGACAGCGAGAGAACTAAGTGATCTGTCTCATTCGAAGAAGCAAGGCGGCCTGAAGGTTGCCCTCGTTCCAACGATGGGCGCACTTCATGAGGGGCACCGCTCACTTATTCATGTGGCACAGCAACACGCCGATTTTGTCATCGTTAGTATCTTCGTAAACCGCTTGCAGTTCAATAACGAAGAGGACTTTGAGACCTACCCCGTGACTCTCGATGATGACATTGCAATATGTCGGTCCAGCGGCGTCAGTGCCCTGTACATGCCTAGTAGCAAAAGTATGTATCCCGATTCTTTTGGAACATCTGTCGAAGTCTCGGGCCTAACGGCACGCTTTGAGGGTGCCTCTCGACCAGGGCATTTTTCGGGCGTGACAACGGTGGTGACAAAGCTATTAACTGCATCGGCTCCAGATATCGCCGTCTTTGGTCAAAAGGACTTCCAACAATTTGCCGTCTTGAGAAAACTTGTCGACGATCTCGATATTCCCGTTGAGATGGTGATGGCACCGACGATTCGCGAAGAGGATGGACTGGCCCTCTCAAGCAGAAATGTCCGCCTCAACAAGGACTCACGACGACGTGCAGTCTCAATCTCACAAGGGCTTTTTCATTCATTGACACTTTTCCAATCTGGAGTTCGCGACACACAAGAATTAAATGAGGCCGCCCGCAAAAGCTGTGCTGACGAGATTGCGATTGATTACGTCCAAATCGTTGATGCGCAGACGCTCGAAAATGTTTCCGAGGCCCACGTTGGTGATGTTCTCCTATTTGCAGGCACTATTGACGGCATCAGGCTGATCGATAACATCATCTTCACTGCCTGAGTTAGGCCGTGAAGACTTTTTTGTGATCGCAGATGAGCGAGAGGCCGCTTTCACGTTTTTATTCTTAACGATGCTGCGACGAATCCGTTTGATGCATCACATAGCGCACCGAAAACACTCCGTCCCCAGACAAAATTCCTCCGCGCGCGAACAACCGGCCGTGTTGCCAATTTGACAGACCAAGCTCAGGTCGTGCCAAGGCGTATTGACCGTCTACCCATCTAGTGAATCCATCGCCAACGAAAGGAGCCTCACAAAGCCTGTAGACAATCTCAAAATCTTTCTCTTCTTCCGAGATAGCAGCCACCACAAATCGAGGACTATAGCTATTGAACAACTCGCAACTTTCCTCTAAAGCCTCCGTGAAGCGGATGGATACTTCAGGTCTCTGATCCCACTCCCATTCTTCCGCTAAATGGTCGTCTCCCTGATGCACATGTAACTCAACCTCATCCGACGCCTGCAAACTTCGTTTGATTTCAAGTTCGTCTGCTGAGGAAGCACAGTGGATAATTGCACGAGTTGACCTAGACGCAGATGCCTCCGTGATCCCTCGTAGAACTGCGGCTATGAGGACTGGCGAACGTGGCAAACAAATGACATTGACAGTGTTACATACCTTGCGGTCAAGTGAATGGCGAACACAAGCCGTGACGCGCTCTGGTGAGGCAGAGTCAGCGACCAATATCCAGGCTCCACCAGTACCGTGCAAGCTCACTGGTATCCCAGATTGGCGAGCAACCGCACCTAACTGGCTGACTGCTTGTCCACTTCCGCGAGCCACAGCGAGGCACAGCCCTTGATGAGAGAACAATGCGTACCCAGATGATCTTTCAGCGGAATCAATCAACTGAACTGCGCCATCAGGAAGCCCACTTGACTTCAGCGCCGGCAAGAGAGCGCAAGCCATAATCTCACGAGCAGTTTCCAACGCGTCACTGCCTATCCGAAACACGACAGTGTTACCTGAACGTAAAACACCCGTCGCGTCGGCAAAAACATTTGGTCGTCCCTCAAATACAAAACCAACAACTCCCAAGGGCGCA
>WLTJ01000186.1 GCA_009705435.1 Actinomycetota bacterium
CCAATCCCTTTCTCTTAAGTCGACGCTTCTTTAGTCGACTGATGTTGTCTGGACCTCGTCCACCAATTGCTCGGGCGATAACGAAGAGAACGAGAACGAGAATGACGAGCACTAAAGCGCCAGTCCATGCGCGCTGTACTTGTGCTTCCTGGGGAAAGCGGATGAGACGGAAAACGAAATAAGGGAGCGCATCTTGTTTCCCTGACAACGGATTGGCATTCATCACGAAGGCACCACCGACAGTCAAAATCAGTGGTGCGGTCTCACCGATAACGCGGGCAACGCCGAGAATGACGGCGGTGACGAGACCAGATTTTGCTGTCGGTAAAACAACTCGCGATGTAGTTCGCCATTCTGTTCCACCGAGGGCCAGCGATGCCTCGCGTAGGCCGCCAGGGACTAGTCGTAACACGACTTCAGATGTGCGTGTAACCGTTGGCAAGAACAAAACGGCAAGAGCGAGTGAACCTGCCAAACCAGTTTGCTGATTACCGAGGGCCAAGATCCAGGCAGCGTAAATAAAGAGACCGGCCACAATTGACGGGACAGCGCTCATTGCGTCGATGATCATACGGAGTGGTTTGGTGAGACGACCCTTGACTTCATTGAGGTATACGGCAGTAGTGATGCCGAGTGGAACAGAAATCAAACTGGCGAGTCCGACTTGTTCGAGTGTGCCGATGATGGCGTGAGCACCACCACCTTCGGTTGCATCACTGAGTGCACCAACGAACTTTTGATCTTGGGTGAAAAACTGCGGGCGCAATGAGTGGTAGCCCTTGCTGATGACGTAACTGAGGACCAAAATTAAGGGAACAACCGCGACCATTCCGCCAGTCCAGATGAAGGTTCGTGCCAAATGGTCTTTGGCTTTGACTGCGCCACGTAGTTCCCAAACTGCCACTGTGGAAATGATGTTGAAAAATACATACCAACACACCAAAAATCCAAGTGCACCAGAAACTGGCAGCAAGATTTGGAAGAAGAAGTAACTCAGTGCCAACGCCGAAATGGTAGAGCCAGTCATCACGATGACATCGACTATTTCGATATCGCGAATCTTGATACGTTCTTCGGTGTTGATCTTGTCTTCGCCGCTGTCGTTTACGGTCGTATTCAGAGTCGTTGTCATGTCAGATCTCCGTCGATGATCCTGATCGTGACTTACTGACCACGGTTGAGGCTGCGGCGTTCACCAACAGCGTGATGATGAAGAGTGCGAGGCCAGCGGCCATCAAAGCACTAATTCCGAATGTGCTTGATTCACTGAACTTCAGCGCAATCAGTGCGGCGATGCTGTTTGAACCTTGATCAAGAATTGACCATTTGGCGGTAAAAGCGGGCGAAATGATGAGCGTGACTGCGATGGTTTCGCCGAGCGCGCGACCAAGGCCGAGCATTGAGCCACCGATGATTCCGCCGCGACCAAATGGCAACACCACATCGCGTACAACTCCCCAACGGGTTCCACCAAGAGCCATGGCTCCCTCGCGTTCGCCTGGGGGAGCTTGTGAGAACACTTCACGCATAACAGCGGTACAAATGGGGATCACCATTAACGACACGATGACCCCAGAGACGAAGGTTGATGACGGGAAAATACCGAGCGAAGTTCCGTATTGATCGTCAACATGGAAAAAAGGAATCCAACCTAAGTGATCGGCCATCCACTTCGACAAGGTGATGAGTCGGGGCTGCAAAAAAAACAAGCCCCATAGGCCGTAGATCAAACTTGGGACAGCCGCTAAGAGGTCGATCATCGCTGTGAGCAAACGGCGCATTTTGCGAGGAGCGTATTCGGTAATAAAAAGTGCTGTCGACAGCGCTACTGGAACCGCGATGAAAAGCGCTACGACTGCGATTTGTACGGTGAAGGGCAAGATTGCGGCGATGCCGAATTTGCCACCTTGATCTGGGGCCCACTCGAAATCGGTGAGGAAACCCCAGCCGGCGACCTTGAGAGCGTCGTATCCCTTGATCAACAAGAAGCCACCGATGAGACCCATCAAAATAAAGGTGATGACCGCCGAACTAGTGGCGACCGATCGGAAGATTCGGTCAACGCCCGAGCGACGCACGACTGGGTCAACGACCTCGTCGAGAACTGGTATGAGAGCAAGGTCGGCGGGGGCGGATTGACCTACGACTGACACGACATACTTCCTAGGACCTCTATCTGACATCAAGTTGGCGCAATAATGAACGGAAGGTGAATTCGCAACCAACGGTCCGTGAGCCCGATAAATGAAGGGCTCTGCGCCTTCTATCGTCAGCGTTCATGAAGGTTTCTTCGTCTTTCGTAGTTCGCCCAGATCCGATTGAGGTTCGTGAGAAATCGTCGATTCGCCAAAGGGTTGCTCTCGTCCTCGCCGTGGTCTCCATTGCCATGATTGGGACGGGCCTCGGAACGCACAAAGTCATGGCCGAACCTCCTGTGCGGGCCGATTCGGCTGGTATCGGCACGAGTGGGCGCGCTGGGTCGGTCAGCCCTGGAACAGCACTCTCAAACGAGGTGGTGACCGTGTCGTGGAGCGGATTTACCCCAACTTTGCCTAACGGCTTGTACGGCGTTTTGATCGTCCAGTGCAAAGGGACCCCGACAAAGATGACTGACTGTTATACCGCCGAGCCGTATCCCGATATAACAAATGGAACTCGAGTGTTGAGTTCAACTGGATCTGACGGAACAGGTTCGGCTCGTATCGAGATTCGCCCATCGGCGTATTTACCTTTGCTGAACTGTTCAGAAATCAGCGCCTGTTCGGTTATGGCGTTCGAAAACGATGGACAGGCAATACCTGTGGACGGATTACCGGCCAATCGGGTCATTGTGCCGATCACCTTTGCCCTGTCGCAAGCAGACTGCCCCAATATCACCGACTTCGACGTGCGCGCTGATGGTTCGGCGACATCGGCTGAGCTGTTCTATGACTGGGCCGCCAAGTTGTGTAACGGGGATAACGCTGTGGTGGTCGACTACACCGAAAACTCAAGCACTACCGGCCGAGAAAACTTCTTAGCTGGCCTCACCGATTTTGGGGTTACAGCGTTGCCCGCAACAGCAGAAGAATTGGAGGCCCATCCCGATCATCGTGATTTTAATTACATACCTATCGTTGCGAGTGCAGTTGTGATCGCTTACAACTTCACTGATCCGTTCACAGGTCAACCCCTTGACAACCTAGTTCTGTCTCCACGTCTTGTCGCGCGCATTATTACCAATACATCACTTGAAACTTTCTTTCAGGACCGAGAACTGCAAGTGCTTAATCCTGGAGTGCGTCTCCCTACTTCAGTGTTGGCACGCCCATTGATTCGTGCAGAACGAAATGCAGATACGCGCATCCTGACAAGTTGGTTTTCTTCGAATACCGCGGCACAGGGTTTTCTCAGTGGAACCGACAGTTTTAGAATTCCGGTCAACCCTGATTACATCGGGTACACATACCCTCAAGACATTTTTGAAACAGTTTCTCAAGACACTTTTTATTTACCCCGCCAGGGCCAGCGTACAGTTTCTCTGAAATTGTTCTACGGCGTCACTCCAACTGGAACTGCACGCGAAGAAACAACATCGACAGGAATTATTGGGGTTGTTGACCTCCCGACAGCCAAGCGCTTTGGCTTGAAAGTCGCCAAGATCGCACAGTCTGATGGGACTTCAGTTGCACCGACAGACGCTTCAATATTGGCGGGTATTGCCGATATGGATACAACGCCTGAGGGTCTATTAGTGGCGGACTCGACTCCCGAAGATCTGGCCGCTTACCCTCTTGTCAAAATTGACTACGCCATGGTGCCAAAGAATTTTTCCACTCAGATCAAAGTAGACAAAGTTTTGAGATTGTTGAACTTTGGTCTCACTGATGGTCAGACGGCATTGCCTGCTGGATATGTTGCTTTGCCTGAAACATTAAGGTCAACCGCACTCTCGGTCGTGGCAAGTATTTCGATTCCGACAACAACGACGATTCCGACAACGACGACAACGACGACAACAACAACGACCACTGTGGCGAAAAAAAAGTATTACCCGCCCGCAACTACGGCCGCACCCGAGACAACGACAACGACAACGTCAACGACCACCACTACGACAACAACGTTGGCGCCGATAACAGTTCCTGCGGTGACTGCTGAATTGCCTGGCTC
>WLTJ01000187.1 GCA_009705435.1 Actinomycetota bacterium
CCACAGATGCGGGTCCTCGGCCCCCACACTTTGGTCCGCGTCACTCGGATCTGCACCTTCGCCTTCACCGACCAGTCGAACCTTGATGTGATCTGTGGCCACAAATACTGAAACTTTTTCCTTCACCGCTTGCTCAATAACATCTGCCAATCCGCCTTCAAGACCAAGTCCGTTGGTCACCACAAGATCAGCGTTATTCAACGTCTCAATGTCTTTGGCTGAAGGTTGCCATTGATGTGGATCGGCGCCGTTGGGCATCAGCACCGTGACTTGAGCAGAGGATCCAACAACATCGCTGACGAGTGAACCCAAAATTGAATAGGTGACAACAATCTGTGGAAGATCGGCATCTTGCGAAGGCGAGGCATCTTTCCCACAAGCGGCCAAGGCGAAGAAAACGGCCAGGGCCAGCAAAATGCGCGGAACTGGGCGGCGGGTGCGGGTCATAACCATAATGATAATGATTCCCAAATATGATTTGCAACCTCATGAACCCGCTTGGGCGCACTAGGAACTACCTTTAGATCGTGGTTTCTGACTTCCTGCATCCCTTCGCAAAGCCGACTCGCACCGATTTTCGTACATTGGTTCGCGGTCAGGGTTCAGTCGTCTACGACAACCACGGAAATCAGTACATCGACGCTATGGCCAGCCTTTGGTATTGCGCCGTCGGACACGGTCGTAGCGATATGGCCGAAGCGATAGCCCGTCAAGCGGGGACCTTGGCTGCGTATTCGACTTTTGATCCATTTACGAATGAACCTGCCGAAGAACTTGCCCAGAAACTAGTCGCTATCGGACCGATTCCCAAGAGTCGTATCTTTTTTACATCCTCAGGTTCAGAGTCCGTTGATACGGCGATGAAACTTGCGCGACTGGCGCATGTTCAGGCGGGCCACCCCGAACGAACTCTGATCATTTCGCGACAGCGCGGCTATCACGGCACGACCTATGGCGGAACCAGCGCTCAAGGCATTCCCCCGAATCGCGAAGGCTACGGACCTTTGGTCGGTGACGTTGAACAAGTCGCCGCCGATGACATTGAAGCCATGGCCACGCTGATGGCACAACGTGGCAATACCATCGCCGCCGTTCTCGTTGAACCTTTGCAGGGTGCTGGCGGAGTCTTTCCACCGCAAGACGGTTATCTCCAAAGTTTGCGTCGCCTATGCGATCAACACGGTTCCTTTTTAATCTTTGATGAAGTCATTAGCGGGTTTGGACGACTCGGCACTTGGTTTGCTGCTGACCATTACAAAGTTGTGCCGGACTTAATGACCTTTGCGAAGGCTGTGACTTCTGGTTACCAGCCTTTGGGTGGCGTCTTTGTTGGACCTGCAGTTCGCGCACCTCTCGAAGCAGACGCAAACTTTTTCTTGCGCACAGGATTCACCTATTCCGGTCATCCAACAGCATGTGCGGCAGCACTCAAGAACATTGAGATTCTTGAACGCGAAGATTTATTGGCACGCGCAGTGCATATCGGAAAGCGTCTGTCGAGTGGACTGAAATCTCTAGCCGACGACGGGCTGATCGCCTCGGTCCGTGGCGACGGGGCGGTGTGGGCAGCTTCTCATCATCCAAATCGTGATCCAATGATGATCCGCGACAAAATGTTGGACCTTGGAGTGATCACTCGCGCGATTGGTGCCGATGCAAATACTTTTTGTCCACCTCTTGTCACCAGTGATGCCCAGATTGATCAGATCGTTGACACCCTCGCTACAGTTCTAAGTGCACTATGAGCCGCCCAACGTTTAACCCTTTCGACCCAGTATTTCGCGCTAACCCATATCCCTTTTATCAGGCGCTACGCGAACAAGATCCGGTACACGCCGCTGACGTGGGCAACATCGTCTTGACACGCTATGAAGATGTCTCTGCGACACTCCGAAGTAATGATTTCAGCCGTGATATTGAGGCCTCAGCCAATGAGCCCACTGACCCACTGTGGATTGCAAAACGCGAACGCCGAAAAGGTCGCGAGGGAGCGAAAACAATTCTCAACCTTGATCCCCCGGATCACACGCGATTACGTCGACTGGTGAGCAAAGCCTTTACTCCAACTGCAATTGACCGATTGCGCCCGCGAATTCAACAGTTAGTGGATGATGTCTTAGATAAGGCCGCAAAAAATGGTGGCATGGAACTCGTGGACGAGATGGCTTTCCCGATCCCTTTCCAAGTGATCTCAGATCTTTTGGCGATGCCCACAGATCGTTCCGATGAATTGCGCGAATGGGGTCAACTGATCACTCTCTCGTTGGAACCAACCTCAACTCTTGAAGACCTCGATCGAACTGAGGGGGCTTTGAACGAAATGATCCCCTATTTGTACACAATCATTGAAGATCGACGCTCTCATCCTGGCGATGATCTGCTGTCGGCCCTGATCGCTGTTGAAGACGAAGGCGAGAATTTGGCCCTAGATGAACTGATCTCTTTCGTCGTACTGTTGTACATCGCTGGTCACGAGACGACCGTCAATCTGATCGGCAACTCCATCAACGCTTTGCTGCGCTTCCCCGATCAGTTATCTCTGTGGCACAACAATCCGAGCATTGCGAACCGTGCCGTTGACGAACTTCTCCGCTTTGACGGACCAGTCCAGGAGACAGTGCGCGTTCCGATCGTGCCCGTGACTTATCAGTCATTACATGGACCTGTCACAGTCCAACCAGGGACAATCGTGACGACACTCTTGGGTGCTGGTAACCATGATCCAGCGATGTTCGCCGATCCACATATTCTCAAACTTGATCGCGCCAATTCCAATCGCCATCTCGCTTTCGCTGGCGGCATTCACTATTGCTTGGGTGCGAGTCTGGCAAAGTTAGAGGCCGAAATCGCCGTCGGATCAATGGTTGCAAGATTTCCGAATATGCACGCTGTGGGCGACATCACTTGGCGCGATCGTCTCACCATTCGCGGCGTTGATCACTTGCAATTAGAGTTCTAAAAACTCACGAACGAGTTTTGTACTTCACAGCCCTATTGCCATTTTCGTCTCGAGTGTCAAACTCCTCGGACAAATCTTCAATCCATTGAATGGAACCTGAACGCTCCATGAGATCGGGCGCCACCACTAAAGCCGCAATTGCGCGACCAACGCCAAGAGTCGTCTGTGCCGCGGTGAGATCCATGCCACGGTCGCCCGAAACTGCCTGAATAAATTCGGTTGCCACGGAGCCTGGATAGATAGAACAACACGCAATTCCCTTGGGCTTAAGCTCCAAAGCCATATCCGCACTGAGTCGATTGAGACCCGCTTTGCCGGCACCATAGGAAGAACTGAAGTGATATGAACTTCCTCCAGGCGACGAGACATTCATAATTGAGCCTCCCGCACCAGCGGCGAACAGCAGTGGTGCAGCATGCCACGAAGCCACGTAATGGGCCCTCAGACCAATCCCCACTTGATCGTCCCAAATGCTGATCGGATGATCCCAGAAGCCACCGCCCCAGGCTGGAGGATCGGGAATCTTGTAGACGTTGTTGACCAACACATCGATCTTGCCGACTTCATCTTTGATTCGTGCAAAGAGAGCAGCGATCTGCGCATCATCGCCGTGATCAACCTGCACTGCGACACCTTTGCCACCGGCATCATTGACCATCTTCACTGTGGTGTCAATCGTCAGAGGTCCAGTTCCGGCACTGCGCCCCGTGATGTACACCGTGGCACCTTTTTCAGCCAAGGCGATTGCAGTTCCTCGTCCAATGCCACGACTTGAACCAGTCACCACGGCGATTTTGCCGGCAAGTTCTCCACTCATCAGCGTGCACCAGTTGCCGCAGTGAACTCAACTTCAAGGTTCGTCAAACCGCGCAACATAAAGCTCGGGAAGTACTCGTATTTGTTTGAGTCCGACAGAGTGATTGTGTCAATGCGCTTGGAGAGTTCTTCAGCGGCAACCTTGCCCTCAAGTCGCGAGAGATTGGCGCCCAAACAGAAATGAATTCCCTTGCCAAAGGCCAAGTTCTCGCGCAGGTGCTCACGGTCGGGGTTGAAGCCGTCTGGATCGTCGTACAGGGCCTCATCACGATTAGCCGAGGCAAAGACGATGATGATTCGTTGGCCCTTAGTCAGTTGTACGCCACCAAGTTCAGTGTCCTTGGTGAGAATGCGCCACATGCCTTGGG
>WLTJ01000188.1 GCA_009705435.1 Actinomycetota bacterium
CAAGAGCCTTGGCAACCAGTCGGGCACCAGTGGCTTCATCACCCGAAAGTGACGCAGCACATGCAAGCACAGCAGCCTGTGAACGAAGCAAAGCAACTCCGCCGCCAGGTACGACGCCTTCTTCAATCGCAGCCTTCGTGGTGCTGACTGCGTCTTCAATGCGGTGCTTCTTTTCTTTCAACTCGACTTCAGTGGCTGCGCCAACCTTGAGGACTGCAACGCCGCCGGACAACTTGGCGAGACGCTCTTGCAGTTTTTCGCGGTCGTAATCAGAATCAGTGTTTTCGATTTCAGCCTTGATCTGATTGATGCGACCCTTAATGTCGCCATCATCGCCACCACCTTCGACCAACGTGGTCTCGTCTTTGGTGATGATCATCTTTTTGGCTTTACCCAAAAGATCAAGGGTTGCGGTTTCCAACTTCAAGCCAACTTCTTCGCTGATGACCTGACCACCGGTGAGGATGGCAATGTCCTGCAGCATGGCCTTGCGGCGCTCACCAAAACCAGGAGCCTTGACAGCAACCGACTTGAAGGTGCCACGGATCTTGTTAACCACCAATGTGGCAAGTCCTTCTCCGTCAACATCTTCAGCGATGATCACCAAAGGACGACCGGTCTGCATGACCTTTTCCAAGATTGGCAACATGTCACGGACGGTAGAGATCTTCGAAGACACCAACAAGATGTACGGGTCTTCAAAAACAACTTCCATCCGCTCAGGGTCAGTCACGAAGTAGGGCGAGATATAGCCCTTGTCGAAACGCATTCCTTCAACAAGATCCATTTCCATACCGAAGGTCTGGCTTTCTTCGACGGTGATCACTCCGTCTTTGCCGACCTTGTCAATGGCGTCAGAAATCATCGTGCCGATTTCAGTATCAGCAGCTGAAATTGAAGCAACCTGAGCGATCTGCTCTTTATTGTCAACTTCTTTGGAGAGTTCTTTGATGGAAGCCAAAGCAGCCACAACGGCGGCTTCGATGCCCTTCTTGAGGCTCATTGGATTGGCGCCAGCGGCGACGTTGCGCAAACCTTCGCGCACCATTGCCCAAGCCAACACCGTGGCTGTCGTCGTGCCGTCACCGGCTACGTCATCGGTCTTCTTGGCGACTTCTTTGACTAGTTCGGCGCCGATCTTCTCGTACGGATCCTCAAGATCAATTTCTTTGGCGATGGATACGCCGTCATTGGTGATCGTGGGGGCGCCCCACTTCTTTTCCAGAACGACGTTGCGACCTTTTGGTCCAAGCGTGACGCGCACTGCGTCAGCAAGCTTGTTCATACCAGCTTCTAGACCTCTGCGGGCCTGCTCATCGAATGCAATCAACTTCGCCATGTGGATCTCCTTGAGGGGCGTTTGGGTTACTGATACTAAATTTGGACTCGCTCGCACTGACTCCGAACAAGTGCTAGCACTCTACGGGGGTGAGTGCTAATGCGACAACCGAACACCCGACTTTGACCCCTTAAATTGCTCCTCCGCTCAGGTAATCCGTGCCTGGTGAGGTATCAAACGCTTCCTCGGTTTATCCTGCGGTATGCATGTTGTCGTCGTCGGAGGTGGGGTTGCTGGTTTATCCACAGCCCTCAAATTGAGCCGAGTAGGCCATCAAGTCACGGTTTTGGAACGAGACGACACTCCGATGCCTGAGAATGCTGACGATGCCTTCGATTGGGATAGGCGTGGGGCACCACAGGTTCGCCATAGCCACGCCTTTTTAGCCCGTCTGGTTTCTCTACTCCGACAGAACGAACCCGATGTTCTCGAGAAATTGTTTGAGGCGGGAGCAACCGAAATCAAGTTTGGTGAGGATCTTCCCGCGACGATGGTCGGTTTTGTGCCTGAAGCCGAGGATGCCGAATTGAGCATGCTCACCTGTCGACGCACGACCTTTGAGTGGGTCCTGCGCCGCGTCGTACTTGATGAGGGTCGCGTCATTTTCAAGACTGGTATTGGGGTCAATGGTTTCACCCACACAATTGATGACGCCTCAAGCCGCAAACAAATCACTGGCGTCACTTTGGAAAACGGCACCACTCTTGCTGGCGATCTTGTGGTCGTGGCCGGTGGTCGCCGTTCGTCTCTACCCGATTGGCTGAACGACATCGGAGCGGGACCCGTTCAAGAAGAAGTTGAAGAAACCGGCATCGTTTATGCCTCGCGTTTTTATCGCCTGAATCCAGATGCCGTGTATCCCCCACGCAGTGGTCCGATCGGTGGAGATCTCGGCTATATCAAATACGGAGTGTTCGTCGGAGATAACAACACTTTTTCCATCACGCTCGCGACACCCACCGCCGACAACGAGTTGCGCACGAAATTGTCTGATCCTTTAGTTTTTGACGAAGCGGCTCGCAAACTTGTGGCCACTGCCCCATATCTCGATGGTCGCGCCACGGCGTTATCTGATGAGGTGTACACCATGGCCGGCTTGTTGAATCGCCAACGCCATTATGTCGTCGATGGCATGCCACTTGTGTTGGGGATGTTGCCCGTGGGAGATGCCGTTATTTGCACTAACCCGCTCTACGGACGAGGCTGCTCGACTGGTTACTGGGGTGCACATCTGATGTCTCAAGCCATCGCCGCACACAGCGACAATCTTTTTGACTTGGCGGTTGAGTATGACGCAATGTTGCAACGCGAAATCATCCCGTGGTATCGATCCACCGTTGAACAAGATGCCGAAGCGCGACGCGTCTCAGCATCTTTGTTGAAAGGTGAAGATCCAGACGTTGAAACTGACGACGCAAAAACATTTATGCGTTCGGTCTTGCGCGAAGGACTGTTGCCAGCATTGCGTTACGACCCAGTTGTTTTTCGTGCCTTCATCCGCAACTTCAATCTTCTCACTGCACCTGACGCGATGATGAAAGATACCGATGTCATGAATCGAGTTCTGGCGATCTGGCAAGACCGCGAAAATCGTCCGGCAGAAGTTTCTAGTGGACCAAAACTTCGCCGCGAGTTCTTAGAACTTCTCCCGGCCTAAGCGCCGTTTCAGCCGCCAGCGACAGCGGGAATGATGCTCACGGTTTCGCCAGCGGGCACCGGAGTCTCCAAACCCTGCAAGTAACGCACGTCATCATCTGCCACAAAAAGATTCACAAAGCGGCGCAAGCCACCGTTGTCATCGAACAAACGCTCTTTGAATCCGGGGTGAACAGCCTCAAGATTGGCCAACACCTCACCAAGGGTTGCGCCCTCAACGGACACAGTCGAGACACCACCAGAAAGTGGTCGAAGAGTAGTTGGAATACGCACAGTGACGGACATATGTCAAACCCTACCGATTAAGTCAGGAATATCCCAACTGATAATTCCGTAACCCTGTCACAGAGGCGACAGACTGCTTCTGTGCGAGTTCTGGCTGCTGTGGACAAATTTAAAGGAACCGCAAGTGCCAAAGATGTGGCGCGCTCCATCGGCCACGCCTGCTGGGAACTTGGAATTGAATGCGATGAAGTGGCCCTCGCTGATGGTGGGGAGGGAACCTTGGATGTCCTCGGTGGTCCCAACCGTGAATCCGTTGTCACGGGACCACTTGGCAAACCTGTCAAAGCTCAGTGGAGATTTCAGGGAGACACTGCTGTCATCGAAATGGCGCGAGCTTCTGGACTCTCCATCGTTGGCGATGCTCAACATAATGATGCGGTAGCAGCGTCCACAACTGGAACGGGAGAACTCATCGACAAAGCACTGGACCTCGGTGCTCGTCGCATCATCGTGTGTCTCGGCGGTTCGGCCACAACCGATGGCGGACTGGGAGCGATTCGCGCCATTCGCTCACCGGCACGATTAAAAGCAGTTGACTTTTTGATCGCCTGTGATGTGACAACTCAATTTGTTGACGCAGCAGTTGTTTTCGGTCCGCAAAAAGGAGCCACAGCGAGCCAAGTGCGTTTACTCACGGGAAGGCTCGAGCGATTAATCCAGATGTACCGTGAAAATTACGGTGTTGATGTCTCAAAGATCGAAGGAGCAGGAGCAGCTGGTGGACTGGCGGGAGGTTTGGTCGCTCTCGGCGGAAAATTAATTCCCGGATTTGAGATGGTCGCCGATGAAGCAAATCTGCATGATCGAGTGGCACAGGCAGATCTCGTGATTACCGGTGAGGGCCAAATTGATCACA